>JAHWHB010000022.1 GCA_019323575.1 Candidatus Woesearchaeota archaeon | reverse complement strand
CTGCAACACGAAAGAAAAAACAAGTTTGTAAACAAACTAAACAATGCGCTAAGATACGCCCTTCCATTATTGATAATAGCAGCATACGCACTATTATTCTACTTTTTCATTTAAGGCAAGCTTTAAAAACACAAAGAATGCAATATTCAATACATGAAAGAAACAATAATGGCAATAGCAGCCCATAACGACGACCACATCATAGGAGCAGGAGGGGCGCTGGCAAAATACGCAAAACAAGGCAAAAGAGTAAGAACAATAATACTCTCATTCGGAGAAAAATCACACCCCTACCTGAAAAAAGAAGTAATAATAGAAAAAAGAGTAAAAGAAAGCCTACGCGCAGACAAACTAATAGGAGGAGCAGGAATAGCATACCTAGGAATAAGAGAAGGAAAATTTGAAGAAGACTTCAAAAAAAAGAGAATAGCACAAAAACTAGCACAAATAATCAAACAAGAAAAACCAAAAAAAATATTCACCCACGGAATAGACGACCTGCACCCAGACCACAGAGCAACACACAAACTAATAATGAAACTAATAGAAAAAAACAAAATAAAATGCCCAGTCTACTCATTTGACGTCTGGTCACTGTTCAAACTAAGACAAAGAAACCTACCAAAACTAGTAGTAGACATAAGCGACACATTCAACATAAAAATCAAAGCATTCCTAAAACACCAAAGCCAAACAGTAACAATATGGGCAATGCTATGGAAAATCATAGCAAAAGATTTATTCTCAGGAATAATAAACGGGCACACATACGCAGAGGTATTTTACAAAATAAAATGAAAATCGTAATAACAACAGACTGCTTCCTTCCAAGATGGGACGGAATAGCAAGATTTCTATCACTATTACTACCAGAACTCACAAAATACGCACAAGTAACAGTCTTTGCACCAAAATTCCCAGGCAAAACACCGGTAATGAAAGGAGTAAGAATAATACGCTTCCCACTAATCAACATCCGCTTCGGAGACATACACTTCTCAAAACCAGAAAAAACAACAATGGAAAAACACATCAAAGAAGCAGACATAGTATTCAACCAAACAATAGGACCAGTAGGACAAGCTGGAATAAACATAGCAAACAAACTCAAAAAACCAACAATAAGCTACATACACAGCATAGAATGGGAGCTCGCAAAAAGAGCAATCAAAAGACCAAAATTCATGGCAGAATGGCTCATAAAAGTAATGGCGAGAAGATTATACAACAAATGCACATTATTATTAGTTCCATCAAACGAAGTAGCAGACCTCCTATCAGGAAACAAAATAACAACAAAAAAAGAAATAGTAAGACTAGGAGTCCCAGTAAAAATATTTGCACCACCAAAATCAAAAACAGCAGCAAAAGAAAAAATAGGACTTGCAGGAAGAAGAATAATAGGATTCTGCGGAAGAATAGCACGAGAAAAAGACCTGCCAACACTGCACCAGGCATTCCAAACAGTACACAACAAGTACAAACACACAACCCTGCTCATAGTAGGAGAAGGACTAGAAGAAGAAATACCAGCATCAAGAAACATAATAAGAGCAGGAAGAAGAGACAATCCAGTACCATACCTGCAAGCAATGGACATATTCGTTCTACCAAGCCTAACAGAAACATCATCACTAGCAACAATGGAAGCAATGGCAGTAGGACTCCCAGTAATCGTAACACCAGTAGGAAACATAAGAGAATACGTAGTACACAAGAAAAACGGGCTCATATTCGCAAGACAGGACGTAAAAGAACTAACAGAACATTTGATTTATCTGCTAAAACACCCGAAAATAAGAAAACAACTCGGAAAAGAGGCAAGAAACACTATAATCAAAGACTACTCGTGGAAAAAAACAGCAGAAAAAATAAAAAAAACACTACTCACATTTTCAAACTAACAACATTACTCAAACCAGCATCCTGATTCATACTAACACCATACAAAATATCGGCTTCTGAAATAATCGCATCATTATGAGAGATAACAACATACTGCGCATTAGAACAATAACTCCTAATCAACTTGGCAAGCTTCTCACTATTATGCTTATCAAGAGCAGCATCAACCTCATCCAAAATATAAAAGCTGGCAGGCTCGTGCTCCTGAATAGCAAACAGGAAAGCAAGAGCAGTCATGGTCTTCTCACCACCACTCAAACTCCTAATATCCAAGAACTTGTTGCCAGTAATCTTAACATTAATACGAAGACCAGCTGAGAAAGGCTCCTGCTTATTCTCAAGCTCAAGATACGCCTCACCCTTAGTGGTAAGCTGGCTGAAAATCTTCCTAAACTCGCCATCAACAACACCAAGCGTCTTCACAAACAAATCCTTCTTATTAGCCTCAATCTCATTCATCATATTAACAACATCATCCTTCTCCTTCAACAACACCGCCTTCTTATCCAACAAAACACCATACTCCTTCTCAACAGTCTCATAAATCTCTAGCGCACGCATGTTAACACTGCCAATATTAGCCATCATACGCTCAAAATCACCAATCTCCTTCTTCAACTGCTCCTCAGGCTTCTCCATATTCAACTCAACACCAGAATACTGCTCAAACTCAGCAGTCAAACCAGCAACCTCAGCCTTAACACGCGCCTCCTCAATAGACAAGGTATTCAAAGAAAGCTCCTCCTTACGAGAATTCTCCTCAATACCCAAAATCTTAGTCTCCTTCTGATTAACCTCATCACTTAACTTATTACGCTTCTCAAACAAACCCTTAAACTGACTAAAGAACTGCGCCTGCTCAGCCTCCTTCTTGCTCAAATCAGCCTCCTGAGACTTTGCAAGCTTCTCCAAATCAGAAATCTCATTATTAAAAGCAGAAGACTCCTTATCCATATCCTTAACAAGCTTCTGCATGTTCTCCTTATCCCTGCCAAGAATATCCTTCAACTGAACATCAATATTCCTCTGATCAGCATCAAGCCTGGTCTTCTCCTGCTCAAGCTGCTTCTTTTTTTCCTCAAAAGCATTAAGCTCAGCAATAACACGAGGATTCCTCAACTCAGAAATCTTATTCCTAATATTCTGCTTCTCAATCTTAACATCAGTAAGAGACTTGGTCTCAACAACAATCTGCTCCTCCAAAACCTCCAAATCCTTAACAATCTGAGAAATATTCTTAGCAAGTTCTTCCTTATAGTTCTTAGTCGCCTCAAGATCACCGACATCAAGATGCAGGCTCTTCTCCTGCTTGATAATCTCGCCCTCCAGGTTGGCCTTCAACTCTCTCAACTTGCCAATCTTATCCTCATTATCCTTCCTAGACTTCTCAAGCTTAGAAATAGAAGACTCAGCACCACCAATATTCTTTCTCAAATCCTCCAACTTGGAATCAAGCTCCTTCTCCTTAAAACTGCCGGCCTTCTTCTGCCTGAAACCACCAGTCATAGCACCAGAATGCTCGCACAAATCACCATCAAGAGTGACCATCCTAACCTTTCCAATACCAATGCTTCTAGCAGTCTCAATATTATCAACAACCAAAGTATTTCCAAAGACATGAGAAAACACATTCTTAAACTTAGAATCAAAATCCAACAAGTCAACAGCAAAACCAAAAACACCCTTCTCCTTTGACAACTTCTTAAGCTCATCCTTCTGAGGAGCGGGCCTAATCTTGTTCAAAGGCAAAAACGTGGCAAAACCAAACTTACCCTGCTTCAAAAACTTAATGGCAGCAGAAGCAGTCTTATCAGAATCAACAACAATACTATGAATCTTCTGCGCAGCAGCAATCTCCAAAGCAACAGCAAACTTGCTCTCAGAACTGCCAAGCTCTGAAACAGTACCATAAACCTCGCCAAGCTTCTGACGGTTTTCAAGCACTTTCTTAACAGCAATATTCGCAGCAATACTCTCCTTAACCGAAGCCTGCTTAATACTAAGCTTGTTCTCCTCATCACGCAAAGAATGAAGCTCAGCACGACTCTTAGCAAGAGTATTAGCATCCTTGCTATCCTGATTCAAAAGCTCATTAAGCTCCAAAACAAGCTTCTTAAACTGATTCTTATTGTTCTTAAGCAATTCCAAATCATCCTTATGAGCAGACTCAAGCTCCTCAACCTTGGCAATCTTCTCATCCATCGTAGTAATCTGATATTCAGCCTTATCCTTCTCACGAATAAGAGCCTGCTGCCTCTCCCTTAGAATTTGAATTTCTTTTTGTTTCTCTTCAGCTTTCTTGTCAAGCTCCTCAAACTGCTTGTCAATATCAGCCTCATCAGCCAAATCGTGCTTCTTCTTAAACTCCTTAATCTTAACATCAAGCTCAGAAAGAGTCTTAATCATAGCATCAAGCTGGGCAGACTGGCTCTGCTTCTGCTCAGACAACTCCTTAATCTTAAACTCAACATCCTCCAAATTCTTCTCCAACTGCTCCTTCCTCTGAGAAATCCTTTCAATCTCAGTCCTGCAGGCGCTAATCCTAGTCTTATGAGTAGCAAGCTGAATCCTCAACTGTTCAACCTCCTTCTGAATCTTAATCTGCTCAACCTCACCCCTGCGCTCAATCTCATCATTAATATCCTTAATAGACTGCTTATGCTTAGAAATCTCATCTCTGAAATTTTTAACCTGCTCCTGAAGCTTTGAAAGACGGCTCTTGTGAGCCCCGCTTTTTTCTTCCAGCTTTTTCAGCTCATCATCCTTCTTGTTAAGCTGGCGCTTCACAAAACTAGCCTTGTTCTGCTTAATCTTATCACTCAAATCCTTATACTTCAAAGCCTGATCGCGATCTTTCTTCAGTTCTTTCAAATAGGTTTCCCTTTCTTTCAAGATAATCTCAGCTTCATTAAGCTTGTCACCAACCTTCTGAAGCTCATTCAAAGCCTGCTGCTTCTTTTCCTCATAAACACCAATACCGGCAATCTCCTCAATAATCTGGCGACGCTCAACAGGATTCATCTCAACAAGACGGACAATATCACCCTGCAAAATGATGTTATACCCATCAGGATTAATCTTAGCAGAACCAAGAAGCTCCAAAATCTCCTGCCTAGTCCTAGTCTTGCCATTAATCTTATACTTGCTCGCACCATCCTGACGCACTATCCTTGAAATCTTGATTTCATCCTCAGGCAGAGGAAAGATTTTATTCTTATTATCAAAAACAATACTAACCTCGGCCTGCTTGCCAGGCTGCTTAGTCTTGCCACCATTGTAAATAAGGTTGGAACTTTTCTCTGCCCTTAACTGCTTAGAAGAACTCTTACCAAGAACAAAACACAAAGCATCCAAAACATTAGACTTGCCAGAACCATTAGGGCCAAGAATACAATTAAAATCATCGCCAAAAAGAAGCTCAGTATACTTGCCAAAACTCTTAAAACCATCCATAACAAGCTTAGTAATCTTAGTAGGTTTAGCTACCTCACTAACACTCTGCGCCTCTATAGTTTCCATTGTCATAAATTTGTATACTAATGGTATTTAAAGATTTGTGAGAAAGCTATATAAATAGGGTATCCGGCCCTAGGAACATGAACAAAGTACACGCAGCACACATACTAGTAAAAACAGAGCAGGAAGCACTAGGACTACTATTCGACATAAAACACGGCAAAGAATTCGAAGCAATAGCCAAGGAGAAGTCACTATGCCCATCAGGCAAGAACGGCGGAGACCTAGGCTGGTTTGGTCGCGGTCAGATGGTTAAAGAGTTTGAGACAGCGGCATTCGCATTAAAACCAGGAGAGCTGTCAAAGCCAGTCAAGACGCAGTTCGGATGGCATATAATTAAAGTAATAGAAGTTAAGTAATCAATACTCACCAAGCTTCTTCTGCTTCTTCAAGCCAGCAATCTGCTTGTACGGAGCCCAGCTGTGCCTGAAAATCTCAGGATGCTTATCCCAGTACTTCTTAAGAAATTCTTGGGTAATAGGATTAGACATATAGCCAGGACCGCAATCAACACCCACGTGCTGCTTAATCTTCTCAACTTCTAAATCCCTAGTAACCTTAGCAAGAATAGAAGCAGCAGCCGCAACAAGATACTTAACATCAGCCTTATGCTCAGTAACAATCTTCACCTTTTTATGCAACAACCTCTCAACCAAATACTCATGATAAGCCTTAGTATTAGGACTAGGACAATCAATAAAAGCCTTATCAGGCTTCAGAATGTTAATAAGCTCAACAGTCTTCATACCCTCAAGCCAGTTAAGATTACTCCCATTCTCACCACCAACATTGCTATCAATCTCCTGAGGAGAAACAACAATAAGCTGGTACATAACAATCTTCTTAAGCTCCTCAGCTATCAGTTCACGCTGTTTAGGAGTCAAAAGCTTAGAATCCTTCACACCAAGCTTTTTCAGCTTAGGCTCATCCTTCTCATCAATCAAAACACCACAAAGTACAAGAGGACCAAGAACCGCACCTCTGCCAGCCTCATCAACACCACATACTTTCATAAAACACCAATAAACTAGCTTGTTTTAAAATCTTTTCACAGATTACAGTTTTTAGTGCTCTGCCACGTTTTTAGTATTTCTTCTCCCCTTACTTGCGTGGGGAGAAGAAATCGACCTTCACGCCAGCACGGCAATACAAACAAGCACAGAAATGTTTAAATACAAAGATAACAAAGACAAAAACATGCCAAAAGAAGTACCTAAATTTGGAGCAAGAGAGGTAATAAAATTTGTAGGAGTAAGCCAGCTGCCAGCAGAAGAACAGGCAACAGTGCAGACACTAACAACAGAATACTATGAAAAAATCAAAAGAAAACTACACAACATAGTAAACATGACAGTCCACGTCAAATGCTACCAAAAAGAAGGAGACAGAAGAAAATACTCAATGCACGTCAAAGTCGCAGCACCAACACAAATCTTTGACAGCTCAAACGCAGACGACTGGGAACTACCAAGAGCACTCCACAAATCATTCACAGACATTCTACATCAGATACAACACAAGATGCACACCGACGTGACAAGGCCGGACAGAATATAATTCTAGAAAAAAAAGTAGCGGGAGGAGGATTTGAACCTCCGAGCTATGGGTTATGAGCCCATCGGGAACTCCAGACTTCCCTACCCCGCTATAAAGATTTGACTTCTATTGATGTTTTATAAATCTTGCGTCAGAAAGCTTTAAATATGCTCGAGAAAGCAGATTTCTTATGCCGCCGTGGCACAACCTGGTACTGCGCGGGATTGCTAATCCCGTTTCCTTCGGGATATCTGGGTTCAAATCCCAGCGGCGGCGTGTTAAATTTAAGGAGGAAAAAAAATGATAAGCGAAGAAAAAAAATTGGTAACAAAACAAATTGAAAGCCAGGCGTCTGCCATCGAACAAGACGGAATAAAATTAAGACAATATGCTGAAAACATTACAACAGAAGAACGAATTGAGACTCTAAAAGAAGCAATAGAAGGATTAACAAAGGAAATAACAGGAAGATTATCAGAAATTGCAGAACTTGCAAAAAAACTATAATAATTATGCAAAAAGAGGAATATTCAAAACCACCAAAAAAAGCCGTACTAGCTGCAGACATAGGCGGAACCAACACAAACATAGCACTATGCACAGTAACAAAACAAGTAAAAATACACACAAAATACAGATTTGACAGCCAGACAACAAAATTCGAAGAAGCAGTCAAACAAGTTCTAAAAGACTCAAAAACAAAAATATCAAACGCGTGCATAGCAGCAGCAGGACCAATATCACCAGACGGAAAAACCTGCCAGCTGACAAACGTAAAATGGAAAATAGATGTGAGAAAATTACCATTCAAATGCAGATTGATGAATGATTTTGAAGCACTAGGATATGCAGTAAACGTGCTACAGCCAAAAGACGTCAAAACACTAAGAGCAGGAAAAACAAACAACCTGCCAATAGCACTCATAGGAGCAGGAACAGGACTAGGAAAATCAATATTACACTACAACGGGAAAATGTATGTGCCGTGCCCTTCTGAAGGAGGACATGCAGACCTCCCGCTAACAGCAGAAGAAACAGACATACTCAAATGGTCCAAAAAAACAATGCTTGAATACGAAGACATACTATCAGGAAGAGGCATAGTCAAACTATTCAACTACATGCTCACAAAACACGGCGGAAGCGGAACAACACTACCAGCAGAAATCATGAAAGAACAATCACCAGCAGCAGAACAAACAAGAAAATGGTTCATCAGAATATACGCAAGGTGTGCAAAAAACTTCGCACTAGACGGGCTCACAAGAGGGGGAGTAATAATAGGAGGAGGAATAGCAGCAAAAAACCCACAACTATTCGGCAAAGAATTCCTCACAGAATTCGAAAAAAACAGCACATACAAAAAACTATTACAAAAAATACCAATAAAAATAATCACAAACTATGATGTAAGTTTGATAGGAGCAGCATACGCGGCCAAGCAAACTTTATAAATTCCCGTTCTAAAACCCATAATATGAAAAAAGTAGTGATGTCAGTAGGAGGAAGCCTCATAAACCCAGGAGAGATACAAACAGACTTTCTAAAAAAACTAAAAAAACTCGTACAAAAAAGCCAGCACAAGTTCATAATAATCTGCGGAGGAGGAAAAACCGCAAGAGAATACATCACAGCAGCAAAAAAATTCGAAATAGACAATGAAGGAAAAGACTGGATAGGAATAGCGGCCACAGTATTGAACGCAGAACTACTGCGCCACATCTTCAAAACACCACCAGTACAACAAAAACCAGTAAAAATGAAGTTCAAAAAAGTATTAATAGCGGCAGGATGGCTGCCAGGATGCTCAACAGACTACGACGCAGTACTCTGGGCAAAAAAACACAACATAAAACAAGTAATCAACCTGAGCAACACAGACTACGTCTACACGAAAGACCCAAAACTACACAAAGACGCAAAACCACTAAAGAAAATCAGCTGGAAAGAATACAAAAAGATGATAACAACAAAATGGGCAGCAGGAACAAGCACACCATTCGACCCAATCGCAGCAAGAGCGGCAGAAAAATGGAAAATAAAAACAGCATGCATCAACGGGAAAAAACTCAAAGAGCTTGAAAAATACCTAAAAGGCAAAGATTTTGTCGGCACGGAGCTAGGATGAAAAAAACAATCTTACTATTACTTCTAATACCAATTGTTTTCGCACAAACAGACTGGTTCCAAGCACAAACAGTAACAACAGAACTCAATGTTTCATCAACAATAGACATAATACCAACAGGGCCAGAACCAAAAGTAGAAACCATACAAGCAGACGTAATATTCATACCAAAAAACACAGAATACACAGCAATAAGAAAAATAGAAACAAAGCCCGCAGCAACAATAACAGCAGAAAAAGCAAGATACGAATGGAAAAACCCACCAACAGGAACAATCCCCTACAAATACACAGCAACAATAGAAACAATAAACAACGTGCCAAGAGTAAAAGCAAAAACACCCTACCCAACAAAATTCCCAGAAAACGTACAAGAGTACACAAGACCAACAAAAAACATAGACTCAAACAACGCAAACATACTCGCACAGGCATACCTACTTGCACAAAACGAAAAAGACCTATTCATGCTGGTAAGCAAAATAGGAAAATGGGCAAAACATAACACACAATACAACCTAAGCACACTCACAGCAGAAGCAACACAACCAGCATCATGGACACTACTAAACAAACAAGGAGTGTGCGACGAAATCACAGGATTATTCATAGCACTTCTAAGGTCATTAAAGATACCAGCCAGATTCATCTCAGGAGTAGCATACACAAACGACCCGCAATTCCCGCAAGGCTGGGCAACACACGGATGGGCAGAAGTATACTTCCCAGGAACAGGATGGGTGCCATTTGACGTAACCTTCGGCGAGTACGGGTGGATAAACCCAGGCCACATCAAACTAAAAGAAAGCCTGGACCCGCAAGAACCAACTACAATACTCGAATGGAAAGCAAAAAACGCAGAAATAAAAATACACGATCTTGAAATAACAGCAGGACTTCTAGAAGCACAAGGAAAAACACCACCAGAACTAAAACTAACAATGACACCACTAAGAGCAAGAGTAGGCTTCGGAAGCTACAACGCAGCAATATTGGAAGCGGAAAACCTGGCAGACTACTACGTAGCAAGCGAGTTCAGACTTGCAAAAGTAACAGAAATAACAACAATAAGCGATGAAACCCAAACAATAATACTCCCGCCAAGAGAAAGAGGCAAAATATACTGGAAACTAAAAGTAGAAGACGGCCTAAACAGAGACTTCCAATACGAAATCCCACTACAAGCACAAAACCAGAAAAACCTAACAGCAAGCGGAACCTTCTCAACAGGAATATGGGACGTAGTATTCTCAGAAAAAGACATAGACACAGTAATAGAAAAAACAGAACAACAAAAAGGAACACTAGATCTATCATGCATGCTTGAAAACGACTACATATGGACAGAAAAAGGCAGATTAAACTGCATAATAGAAAACTACGCGGAAAAAGAAGTACCAGCAACAATCTGCTACAAAGAATGCAAAGAAATCACAATACCAGCAAAAGGCGAAACACCAATAACATTCGACATAACAACAGAAAAACCAGGACCGCAAGAAATAGAAATAACAGCAAAATCAGGCTCAACAACAAAAAAAGCAATACTAACTATAATAAGAATGGACGAGCCAAAAATAAAAATAAAGGACATAACAACACCAGAAACAGTGCTCTACGGAGAACCCTTTGAACTAAAATTCACACTAGAAAGAGAAAGCATAGCATTCCCACAAAATGTAGCAATCGAAGTCAAAGGAGGAGGGGCAACAGCAAAAGTAGACGTAGGAGAACTGACAATAAACCAAGAAATCATAGTAAACATACAATCAGAACAACTATTCTCAAGAAAACCAACATTCGACATAAAGGCAAACTACAAAGACATGTTCGGCAAACAATACAGCACAGAAGGCGAAACTACAGTAAACATACAAAAAATGCCATTCTACAAAAGACTACTGGGCTGGCTGGCAGATTTGTTCTAATCCATACAACACTCATCTTCAGCATCATCGTCATCCGGACAATAGCCTGAACCAGGCAGCTCATCATAACCATCGCAACCACAACAGACATCACTAAAACCGG
>JAHWHB010000021.1 GCA_019323575.1 Candidatus Woesearchaeota archaeon | reverse complement strand
GATTTGTATGAGGATACTTGTGATGGTACTGCTTATGTAAAGGAGTATTATTGTGATGCAACTAAGCTGCCTTATGGTTACGACAGCAATGTTGTTCCGTGTCCTGTTGGCACGAGGTGCAGTGGTGGTGCTTGTGTTCCATCTGGAAGTGTTGGTCAGGCTTTGTACTTGGGCGAGACTGAGGGAGAGCTCGGCTCTGATGTGATTTTATTGATTCTGGCTCTTCTTGCTGTTGTTGCCGTGTTTGTTTTGAACATCTGGCATTTTAGGAAGTAAAGCTTTTTATTCTTTTGTTTGTTTTCTTTTTTTATGGTGTCAGAAGAGGAGCTGAATGAGCTTGTTAGGCAGATGGTGCAGGCCGGAAGGGATAAGGATTATGAGAGGTTTCATGAGTTGAATGTGATTTTTAGCGGCAAGGAAACTGCTTTTTGTGAAGAGACTGGCTTGCCTCCTTTTAGGACAAATAAGTGGGATAAGGCGAGGAATCAGGTGATTAATTATTTTGGCGAGCTTCAAAATGGCCGTGACTCTCCTCATTATCTTGATGAGGCTTTGAGGCTGATTGAGTAAGCTTTTTATATTACTGTTTTTCTCGCGCTTGTTGTAATGAGTGGACTTACAGGGATTTTTATGCTTGTAGTGATTATTGTGGGTAGTGTTGTTGCTACCACTGTTTATTTTAAGATTTCTGATGTGGTTAAGGAGTGTCATGTTAATTCTGACTGCAGGGATAATAGTTATTGCGGGAGTGATTTCAAATGTCATGCTTTTCCTGAGGTTAGTGTTGTTAGGTTTGATTTTGTCATTCCTGCTTTGATTTTTGGCTTGTGTGTTGTGCTTGCCGCGTTGATTTTGAAGAAAAAGCAGCCAAGGCCTCCTTATTGGTAGCTTGCCAGGTCTTTTTGTTTTGTGACTTCTTCGCCGAATAATGGCACGCCGTATACTCCGTCGTATCCTGGTTTCCATTGTATTGTGCTTGCTTTGCTTATTGCGTTTGCTAGTTTTTCGTCAACGTGTTTTGCGAGTTCTTCTTTGCTTGAGGTTAATACTGTTATTTCGTTGCCGAATGCTTGTATTAGTTTTGTTTGTTGTTCCCATGTTTTTTTGCTGGCTATTGGCGCTCCTATGATGTGGCTTATGATTTCTGACAGTGGTATTAGGTTTTTGTAGGGTTTTCCTTTTCTTGGCTCTTCTCTGTCTGCTAGTTCTTCCACTCTGCTTGCCACGCCTATTGTTAGTTGTTTTTTGCATACTGGGCATGTTTTTCCTGCTGTTATGCTTTCTTTTGGTGACATTGTTATTCCGCAGGTTCTGTGCCCGTCGAAATGGTACTTGCCTTCTTCTGGGTAGAATTCTAGTGTTTCTACTACGTTGTTTTCTCTTATTGCTTTTATTAGTTCTTTGTAGCTTGGTTCTTTCATCTCAAATACTGTTGCCTCTCTTCCTATTCTCCAGGGCCAGTGTGAGTGGCTGTCTGAGAAGCTTAGTATTGCTTTGTTGTCTAGTTGTGAGAGTCTCCAGTTCATTGCTGGGTCTGAGCTTAGTCCTGTTTCTATTGCGTGGATGTGTTTTGTTTGTTCTTGGAAGCAGTCTTTTAGTGAGTTGAAGCCTGACATGCTTCCGAAGAGTGAGAACCATGGTGTCCAGATGTGCGCGGGTATTATTTCTATTTCCGGGTTTATTTTTTGCATGTCTTCTGTTAGTTCTGGGCATGGTGTTTTGAATATTGGTCTTCCGTCGTAGTCTATTCTTCCTTTCTTGAGAAAATACTCTGTTATTTGGTCTGCTGTTTCAAAGTCTGGTGCTAGTATTACGTTGTGGATTCTTCTTCCTTTTCCGTCTTGTGTGTATATCAAAGATATTTCTGTTTGCAGTATGAATGGGAAGCCTGTTTTTGTTGTTAGTATTCCGTTTTGTTCTGTTAGCTGGTTTTTTAGTTCTGGGAGCCATTTTGGGTGTTGGAAGTCTCCTGTGCCCAGCAATTGTAGTCCTTTTTGTCTGGCGTATTTTTCCAGGTTTTGTAGTGTTATGTCTTTTGAGCAGGCTCTTGAGTACCGGCTGTGCAGGTGTAAATCTGCCGTGATTTTCATAACTGCGCTGTCGTGATATATCTTTTTATACTTTTGTATGCGCCAGGCTACTATGAAGGTTCAGAAGCGTGTTGCTGAGTTTTTTGGTTTGCAGGTGATTAAGTTTTTTGCTGGTGCTTTTTATATTGCTGGTTTGACTGCTTTGATTCCTTTGTTTCCTTTGGTTTTTTCTCCTTCCCAGCTTGTTGAGGCGAAGTATTCTTTAGGTACTGCTTTTGGCCTGATTTTTCTTGGTTTTTTGTTTTTGTTCTGGTTTTCCGGCTCTTCAAAGCTTGCTTGTCGTGTTCTTGGTTTTATGACTCTTGCTCCTGGCTTGCTCGGCGTGTTTTTGTTGTATTCTCGTGTTAATTTGTCTAAGTTTTTGTATGTTTTTGGTGAGTGGTCTCCTTTTGTTGAGTCTTATTTAGAAGCTAATGTGCCTAGGGCTTGGCTGCTTGCTGGTGTTTATATTATTGTTGGGGTTGTTCTTGTTTGGGTTTCAGCAAGGAAGTGATTTCTTTTTTTAGTTTGTCTATTCCTGTTCCTTCTTTTGCGCTTATTTCTATTGCGTTTTTGTATTTTGCTCCTGTGTCTGCTTTGTTGGACGCGAGTATTATTGGTTGTGTGAATTCTTTTTTTATGTTTTGCAGGAGGTTTTTTTGCTGCATTAGTGTGTACCCGCAGGTTTCTGTGGGGTCTATTATGAAGATTATCATTGTTGCGAGGTGTTTTAGTGCTAGTATTGCTTGTTTTTCTATTGGGTTTCTTTTTTCTAGTGGTCTGTCTAGCAGTCCTGGCGTGTCTATGTACTGGTTTCCTTCTGCATCGTATCCTAGGTTGAGTTTTTGTGTTGTGAATGGGTAGCTTGCTGTTTGTGGTTTGCTTCCTGTTAGTACTGCCAGCAGTGTGCTTTTTCCGACGTTTGGCGCTCCTGTTATGACTATTGTGTTGGTTTTTGTTTTTAGTGTGGGATAGTTTCTCATTGTTTTTCTGCATTGTTCTAGGTATTCTAGGTTTGGCTTGATTTGTTTGATTATTGAGCTTGTTCTTCCTGAGAATGCTGTTCTTAGTTTGTTGAATTGTTCTAGTTTTGTTGTTTGTGAGAGTTCTTTTGTGTATTTGTGCAGGAGTCCTGTGATTTGTTTTTTTGCCCAGTTTAGTGCTCCTAGGCTTTGTTTTAGCATTTTGTAGTCGAGTGTTGCTCTGATTAGTTCTTGGTAGAATGGTGCCAGTTGGTCTATTGATGGGAATTTTTTTTCTATTGAGTCTAGTGTGTTTGTGAGTGTTTTTGCGAATGTGTCTATTCTTGCTATTTCTACTCTTCTGCTTTTTATCACTCTGCTTTTGCTTATTGTATCTTGTCTTGCCTGCTGTGCTGATTTCATTGCGTTTTTGAAGGCTATGTCTAGGTATTTCTCCCATGTCTCTATTTTTCCTAGTCCTTGCAGGTTCATGTTTGTTGTTCTTCGAGGAAGGTTTTTAAATGTTTTGAGCTTTGTTTGTTGTATGAAGGTTTTGTTTGTGTGCAATATGAATCAGTATAGGAGTCCTACTGCTGAGGCTTTGTTCAAGGATAGGTTTGAGACTAAGTCTGCTGGTTTGTATGGCGGCAGGCTTGTTTCAAGGGAGGATATGGTTTGGGCGGATACTGTTGTTGTTATGGATGATGAGCAGAGGTTTGAGCTTGTTCAAAGGTTTCCTGGGCTTGTGATGCAGAAGCGTGTTGTCTCTTTTGATATTCCTGATGTTTTTGGGTTTAATCAGTCTGAATTGGTTGACTTGTTGAATTCAAAGAGAAGTTTATTGTAGCCATTCTTTGAATTGTTTTCTCGCTTCTTGTTTGTTTTTGAATATTTTTGTTTCTGCTATTTGCAGTTCTGGCATTCTTCTGGTTACTTTGTATTTTTTTCCTTCTTCGTCTTCTATTTGCATTATTGTTATTTCCCATTTCATTGTGTGGGCTTGCAGCCTGCTTGCGAGCACCTTTTTTTGCAGGCGTGCAAGCCTTTGCTTGTTATGTTTTTCTTGTTAAAGTGTGTATTGTAGAGAAAGCTGGAATTTGTCCGGACGTGTCTGGAACCTTTTCGGGTTTTTGAGCAGTGGTTATTTTAAGGTCTTGAATCTTGTGTTTTTGATGGATTTGGAGAAATTGAAGGATAAGTTAAGGAGTTATTCTCAGGAAGATATCGTGTTCAATGAGCCTCATTTTAGTGAGAATTTGGTTGCAAGGGAGGGCTCCAGAGCAGAGGTGATTAAGAATATTTTGAATCCTGATAAGTTAATCGGCTTTTCTGTTGCGTTGGGAAAATATGGTGATCTGAAGTATGAATTGTATTTCAGGGTTAACAATTTCAGGACGATGATTTTGCCAGTCATTTTTGATAAGGGCGGGAAAAACTTATATATGCTCACTTATATAATGAGGTATAGAATATGAAACGTTTTTCGTATGATTTGGAAAATGATATATTTCAGGTTAATCTAGGGTTTGCTGTTGATGAAAAGTTTAAGGGCAACATTGTTGTGGGAAATGTTGTTTTGGACTTGTCAACCAAAGACCGTGTTAGGGGGCTCGAGCTTTTTGATGCAAGTGTTTTCTTGAAGGACTTTGGTATTGATGATTTGACGAAGGTCAAGGATGTTGAAATGCAAGCTTCAATGAGAGGGGATGCTGTTATGCTCCATCTTGTTCTTAAATGTCAGAATAAAGAGATTCCTGTGAGGATTGCTGTTGCTCTGGAACAATCTCTTGTGCATTAGTCTTTTACTGTTCTTATTATTGCTTTTGGGCTTGTGGCTATTAGTGTGTTTCCTGCATATACGTTGTAGTATGCGAGGTAGTCTTTTGCTGCCATTGCTCCTATGTATTCGTCGTATTGGTAGCCTTTTGCGAAGCTTACGTATCCGTTTCTGAATATTGTTGGTACTGATTCGCAGGCTGGTGCTGCCTGTATTTTGTAGAATTCTGCGCATAGTACTATTCTTATTTCTTCTGGTTGTGTTGTGTATGGTCCTATGCTTCCTGCGAATGTTTTTAGTTTGCTTTCTTTTAGTGGTATGAATTCTTGGTATGACATTGATTGTGGGATTTGTACTTCGTTTACCCAGAAGCTGGTTTCTGCCGGGTAGATTTGTTCTATTGGTGTTCCTGCTGGCAGGGGTGTTGTTTCTTCTGCTTTTGGTGTTGGTTCTCCTCGTTCTATTGTTGGTGCTAGTGGTGTTGGTTCTCCTCTTTCTATTGTTGGTTGTTGTGTTGGTATTGTTTGTGTTGTTGGCGGTCTTAGTGCGATTACTATGAGTAGTCCGATGATGATTACTAGGAGTCCGGTTATTATGTACGTTTTTGCCATGTTGCAACGATTATGTTTAGTCTTGCGAATGCAAGTGATGGTATTGTTATTATGATTATGATTGCGAGTGAGAGCATTGGTATTGTTTTGATCCAGATGAATGGTAGTGCGATTGTGATTGTTGCGAGTATGATGTTGAAGATGTATGCTGGAAGGATTTGTCTTGCATGTTTTACTCCTAGGATAAAGGTCTTTTTAAATGTTTGTTGTGCTGGTATTAGTGAGAAGCTTATTTGTGTGAAGTAGAAGATTACCAGGAAGATTAGCATTGATACTGTTGCGATTATTGTTGTTGGCATTTGTGCTGTTGATGCTATTAGCAATACCATTAGTATTGCAAACCAGAATAGGCTTAGGAGTATGAATTTTATTGCGTGTGTTGCGAATGGCATTTTGTTGTAGATTGTTTTGTGTGCTAAGTACCATATTGGTGTTTTGAATATTATCCATGCTCCGAGCATGCTTAGTATGAAGTATGCCAGGTATTTTAGCAAAGAGTGGTATGCTGTTCTGAACTCCTCATTTTCCAGTAATAGTGTGTTTAGTTCTGTGAATTCTGTTTCTGATAGTTTTTCTATTGTTGCTGTCATTTGTTCTCCTATTATCATTGCTGCTTCTGCTGTTGGCTTGAAGAATACTAAGTGTATTTGTGTTAGTGCTATCAGGAATATTATTTCGAGCACTATGACTAATACTAGGTATTTCTTGTTGTTTTTGAATGCCTGCCAGGCTTTTTTTAGGTTTTTCATCATATTGTTACTGGTTTTACGCAGAGCCCCACCCAGTTGTTGGAAAAATCTGTCAGTCCTGCAAATGCTTTATGATAGTAGCATGCCAGCTCTGACATTTGTCTATTTTCGTCTGCTGCGTATGCAAAATTCCAGAATGGGCAACTGCCTGCTTTGAATTGGAAGGTTCCTTGGAAAGTATAGCCTAGCGCGCATTCTCTGACATCGTTTTTGTTTTCCTGTTTGATTCCTAAGTATACAAAATCTCCTAGTTCGTCTATTGCATCGTCTTTAACACATAAGTGCAGGTATTCGTTATCTGTTATTGGTTTGTCGTCTACACGCGCCCACCCATCAAAATTACTTGTTATCCAGCCCTTGTCCGTCCATGTTGCTGGCATTCCCCATTCTTTGTCTGCGCAGCCTTCGTCTTTTGAGTTTTTAGGGTATAAAACTACTACATCTTTTCCGTATTTTTTGGTTAATTCTTCTGATACGCATAATACAAGGCTTTCATCAGCATCTAGTGCTGTAGAAGATCCGCGGGGATACGCCCAATTATCATCATTTTCTGAGATGGTTCCTTTTGATATGTATCCTGTCGGGCAGCCCCAGCTTAATAATCCAATACTTTCTAACAATATTGGCGCTTGTATTGTTTTTGGTTGTTTTGTTGGTGGCGTTTCAGCAGGAGTTGGTGGAGTAACCGCCATTGGCTCACCATGGACTAATAATAGGACGTCTAATGGTTCGCTTTTTCCTGGATATGTTATTCCAACTCTGGTTTCTACCCATTCTACATAGAATTTGTATCTCGCAGCATCTATTATTTCCAGGCCTTGTCTGAAGGATCCGTATAGTTTTCCAGTGTCTTTTTCGTATTGAACGCTGTAATAATCAGATTCCTTAAAGCAATAAGCCAATGTATCGGTTGTGTAATTGTAGGCGCATATTTTCCATGAAGTTAGTTCTGGGTACAGGTTTGATTCGAATGAAAGATAGTCGCCTTTGTATAGTATTACACTGTTTGAGTAATATTCTCTGTCTGTTGTTTTGCCTTTTAGTACTGGTTTTGGTCTTATTCCTAATGCTTCGTTTAGGGTTGTTATGATTAGGTTTTCTGCGTATATTATGTTTGGCAGTCCATATTTTGTTTGTGTTATTATTTCTCTTAGTTGTTGAACGTTTGCTGTTTGGACTTGGTCTTTTTTCATTAATGCTTGGTTTGATTCATATCTTAATGTGTCTGCGAGGTTTTGGGCGTATTTGAATGCTTCTTCTGCTTTTTCTTTGTTTCCTCCGAAGGCAGCGTCACTTGGTGTTGATGCTAATTTTTTCTTTATCTCGTCTGATTGTATTCTGTATTCGGTTGATAGTGCTATTAGTTCTTGTTGCAGTGCTAATCTTTTTCCCGGACCTACTAGTTCTGGTTCTTCTGCTTTTTCTTTCGCTTCTAATTCTGTAAGTTTGGGTTCGTGTAGGCTTTTTATTTTTGTGATGAAGTCAATCAATCCTGCAATTTTTTGTTCGTACGGATCTTTTATTACCGCGGGTGTTTTGCAGCATACTTTTCCTGTTTGGCATGATTTTTCTGTTGTTGTGAATGTGCACTCGCCTGGTTGTTTGCATTCTATTTCGTACCCGTCCATTATTCCGTCGCAGTACTCGTCTGCGGGTATGTAACAGCATACTTCAAATCCTGTACACGTGCCTGTTGTTGGCTCGTATGGCGCTGCGCAGCTTGCTTTGCATTCTTTGTACCCTTCTAACGCTTTGTAGGGTCTTCCTTCTGGAAGGCATATTGTTGGCTCTCCTATCAGGGTTCGTATGCCATCCAGCAATTGTCTTTTTGTTGTTATTGCTTCTTGTAATGCGTCGCTTAGTGGTTTGAGTTTTTCTAGTGTTTTTTCTCTGCTTCTTATTGGCAGGTTTTCTATTTCTGTGCTGGCGTTTCTTGCTTTTAGTATTACGTTTTGTAAGTCGGTTAGTAATTGTGTTATTGGTTGGTCTAGTGTTGGGAGTTGTGTTGGTGTTATCTGTCTGTCATAGTTTTGCAGGCTCATAATGTACTCAGTTTCCTTGGTTATTATTCCGTTCAGGTCGTTTTGTAGTTGTGTGTAAACGTGCGGCAATGTTGGATCCCAGCTTGTTGGTTTTGTAAGAACTGTGATGAAGCCGTTTTCTGTTTGCAGCATTTGGTCTATTTCTATTTTTAGTTTTCCTGGTATCTCTTGTTTTGGTGTTGGCGGCGGGAGTCCTTCTTCCATTGCTTTTAGTTCTGCGTCGTTTGCTTCTGCGCACATCGCGTTGAACTGCACTTCTGTTTTTGCGTCTTGTCCTGTCATTGGGTCCATTGTTATTTGGTCTGTTGGTTGTCCGTACTGGTCTGCGTCGTATGCTGTGAATTTGATTTTGAAGGTTTGTGGTCTTAGTTTGTTTTCTTTGGTACACGGGTTCGACAGTGCGATTGTTGGGTTGTAGTCTATGTGTACGTTGTATTTTTCTGTGCCTATTGTGAATCCTGGTTTGAGTGTGATTGTGAGTATTTGGTCTGCTATTCCGCAGCTTATTGTGCTTCCTTTGAGAGTTCCGCCGCAGGTCGATATTGCGTTTTCTTTTTTCAAGCCCGCTGTTCCGTCGAGCTCTGCACCTTTTGCATAGTATAATTGGTATATGTTGTCTATTCCTCTTTCGTATAGTTCGAGCACGAATTGTTTGTTTTCTGTTACGTCTACTACTCCTCTTTTGAGTTCTACTTTGTCTATGACTGTGTTTGCTGGTGAGATTATGTTTGGTTGTTTTTCCCACCATACTTTGATGTCTGTTTTGATTCCTGTTGTGGTTGTTGGTTGTGCTCCGAACCATTCTTTTTGTACTAGTGTTCCTGTTGTTTTTTGGTAGTCTCCGTTTGTTGTTAGTGGTGTCAGCCCTCTATCTTTGTTGTTTGCTATGTCTTGTCCTGCTGAGTTGTATATTGTCCATTCGAGGTATTTGTTGTTGGCTTCTCCTCCGGGGTGGTTTTGTTGTATGTCTAGTGTGATGTTTATGTATTCTCCTAGTGCGTATGCTTGTGGTTTTGCTCTTGGGTATTGCGCGTCTGCTCTTATGAAGCGCAGTCCTCCTGGTGCCTCTCCGAACTGGCATCTGAAGCTGAATGTTAAGGGGTCGTATTTGCAGAATGCTGGTAGTGCTCCTGCGCCTCCTGTTTGTGTTATTGTGCACTCGTCTGATTTTGTTTCTACCATTTTGGTTCCGTCTTTCCATTTGTAGACGAGGTATGCTTTGTCGTATCTTATTTGGCCTTCTCCTGGCGCTCCTGTCATTGTGTAGAATAGTTCTTGGCTTAGCACGTCGTTTTTGCTTACTTTTGTCTGGAATCCTTCTGGTACGATTATTATTTCTCTTTCTGTGTCGCAGTCGCATTTGCCTCTTTCAAATCCGTTGGCTTCTTTGCACTTGTATCCTCCGCTGCATTTTAGGTGTAGTTCTACTTCTGAGTCTGCTCCTGCTGCCAGGAATATTCCGAAGTGGTATACCCAGGTTACTAGTCCTCCTGGTCTTGTTGCTGGGTTGAATGCTACGAAGCGTCTGTTGCATGGTGTGATGAGTGCTTGTCCTTCTATTGGGACTGATTCTACTGACTCGTCGAATATTGTTGCTAGGTCGAAGTTCCATGTTCCTGTGAATGCCCACATGCAGATTGAGTGTACTAGTTTCTTTTCTACGAATACTGCTCTGTATGTTGCGCTTTCTCCGTATCTTGAGTCTACTGAGCGTGACATTTCTGAGCCTGCTGCTACTAGTGCGCCCATTATGTCTCCTGTTTCTGGCGTGCTGACTCTTGCTCCTCCTGTGCTGAATACTTGTGTGAAGCACGCGAGTACTTCATAGAGCAGGTCGCAGCCGTATTGTGATATTACTGCTTGGCATATTCCTGCTTCTCCGTCTCCTGTTACTAGTATTGTGTCTATGCATCTTTTGACTGAGGTGATTATGTTTTTCCAGAGTTTCAGGTATGCTATGATTGTTGGGAAGCAGATGCATCTTAGGCTGTTTAGGAGTCCTTCGTTTGGTTTTATGATGTATTCTTTTTCTGGTGAGCCTATTGATGCTATGACTTGTGAGTATATGTTTTTGCCGTCGACGCAGCCTGTTGATTTTCCTGCTGCTTCGCATATTTCTTTTTCAAATCCTGCCGGCACTTGCCCTTTTGTTCTGTAATCGTCTATTTGTTTTTGTGTGAAGTGTCTTGTTTGGAATCCTATTGCGCCTGGATAGTCTACTATTTCGAGTTTTTCTGTGAGTCTTGAGTGTTCTGCTGTTGCCATTGCTCCTGTTTTTTCGCTTCTTTCGAATTCCAGTGATCTTACTACTAGTCCTAGTTTTACTGTGTGTCCTTTTGATTGTCCTATTTGTATTATTGAGCTGCCTGCTCCTGCCATTTGTTCTTGTACGACGATGTAGAGGTAGTTGGTCTCTCCGTATTTTGGCATTCCTAGCTGGTCTGCTTTTGTTTCTGATAGTGTTGTTACTTTTATTGTTGTCATTGGCGGTCCTCCGCTTTTGGTGCAGAACCCGCTGAGGTAGTTTAGCAGTTTGTTGCATTGTATTGTTTCTCCTTGTAATCCTGCTATTTCGTTTTTGCCTGTTCCTTGCGCGCTTAGGCAGGTGCTTTCTTTGATTTCGTTGAATGTGTCGAGTGTTGTGCCGAGCACGCTTATTCCGCATGCTGAGCTCCATTCTTTCATGTACTCTGTTCCGCAGCATTCTGGTTGTGCTGGGTGTAGTCCTCCGCAGTTTACTCCGCTTGCTGTGCTTTCTCCTGCTGTGTCTGACCTGTGTTCAAGCCAGTTTTGGTATATTTTTTGTATTTCTGCGCTTGTGAAGAATTGTCTTGGCGGGACTGCTTTTCCTGCTTCTGCTGACATTTTTTTGCCTGTTTCTTCTACCCAGGCTGCGCAGTCGCTTCCCATTTTTAGGGTTCCTGCGTTTTTTGTCTGTACTGGCACTGTTTTTTGTTGTCCTTTTGTTTTCAAGTAGTACTGCAGTGATGGTGCTGCCGGGCACATTACTCTGTCGCATATCTGTCTGTATGCTCTTTCGTACCATTTTCTTTTTTCTTTCCAGCTTTGGCAGGTTTTGCAGTTTCCTGCTGCTTCTGATTCTGTGCCGTATTCTTTTTCGCACATTCCTATTTCTGCTATTTTTTCGTCGAACGTGCCTTTTTCTCCGCCTGATGATACCATTTTTTTGTATTGGCAGTTGTATTTTTCAAGGAATAATGGTACGTAGCTTAGGAACGTGCCTGCTACGCACGTGTAAAACAAGTATTGTCCTACTGTTTCTATTGGTTTTAGCACTACGTCTATGTTGTCTGCTATTTTTCCCAGTACTTTGCTGGTTGATTTTAGGAATCCTGATGGTATTGCTGTTGGTGGTATTCTTTGGTCTATCATTATTTCTACGTTTATGCATGTTTTTTGTACTTTGTTTTCGAGTTTTGATTCTGCTGCTGTTTTTTGCATTTCTGGGAGGTATACTCCTGTTGGTATTTCTTCCTGGAATGGTATTTCTAGTTCGAGGAATAGTTTCATGCAGCCGAATGCTGGTACGAGGCAGTGGTCTTTTCTGTGTTCTGAAAGTTTTTTCTCTTTTTCATACATTGTTGCGTTTTCTGGTGGCGTCTCTCCTTCTATTGTCCACGGGTCTATTGGTTTGATGTTTACTTGTATGTATCCTGCGCCTGATGCTGTTGGCGCTTTTTGTGGTTTTGCGAATGATGAGACTGTTACCAGGTCGTTGTCGTACTCGTGTGCGAATTCTGGTGCTAGTTTGAGTGTTTTGATTTGGACTCTTCTTGGTTCTATGATTCCTTTGTAGCCTCCTCTGTATGTGTAGTTGAAGGCTATTCCTATTTGTTGGAGTCCTTCTATGAGCATTCTTGGGTTTAATCTATCCGGCATTGGGTCTGTTAGTCTTACGTCTATCCATGTTCCTGAACCGCATAGTGTGTATTCTACGTCTGTTTCTTCTGTGCTTGTTTTGAGTCCTGCTGCGTCTACTGCTTCCAGCCTTATTTTGTTTTTCCAGGCTATTCCTGTGTCTAGGCTTGTTCTTGGTTCCGTTGTGTAGTTGATTGTTCTTTCTAGTGTTATTGGTATTGAGAATGTTCCGTCTGGGTTTGTTGGTTCTGTTGCTGTTGGTTTTCCGTTTACGAATGCTGTTACGCTTCCTGGTTCTGATAGTTTTCCTTTTGCGTGTATCTCTCTTCTGTAGCTTGGCGAGAGTTCTCGTAGGTTTGTTGTCTCAAATTTTGGTGGTCCTGTGTCGTATATTGTTCTTTCTTCCAGGTATGCTATGAATCCTGCTTTGTCTTCTGCTGTGAATGTGATTATGTTTTCTCCTTCTTGGAGTTTGTCTATTGTTATGTTTGATGTTGCTGTTACTGTTGTGTTTGTTGTCTGGTTTGCGTATTTTATTGTTAGTTTGATGGGTTCTGATGTTTTGATTAGTGCGGTTGTGCTTGGCGATGTTGTTACTGCCGGCAGTGTGATGTTTACTATTGGCGGCTGGTTGTCTAGTTCTGTTGTGTATTCTGCTTGTGCGCTTTCTGTTTCTCGTGTTGCTTTTAGTGTTATGTTGTTTGTTTGTTTTACGTTTATATTTTGGAATAGGAATGTTCCGTCTTGTATGACTGCTTTTCTTACTTCTACTCCATTTACTATTACTGTTACTTCTGCTCCTGGTCTTGTTGTTCCTGGTATGTTGATGTTTGTTGCTCTTATGTATCTTGGTATGTCTGCTTTTACGAAGAATGGTCCTGCTGTGAAGCTTTCTAGTGTTGTTGTTTGGCAGTTGTTCTTGGCGTCGCAGCTTGTTATTGTGTAATAGTATGTTGTTCCTGGTGTTGTGTTTATTGTTAGCGCGTGTGCTGTTTCTAAGTCAACTTTTGTGGCGTTTATTTCCAGTGTTGTTGTGTTTCCGTATTGTATTTTGCTGTTTGCTGGCTCGTTTGTTGTCCAGGTTATTAGTGTGTTTGGCCCGTGTGTTAACAGCACGTCTGTTATTTCTGGTGGTGTTACGTCGTCTGGCCCTTGCATTGCTTGTGCTTGGACTGCTGGAAG
>JAHWHB010000003.1 GCA_019323575.1 Candidatus Woesearchaeota archaeon | reverse complement strand
TGTTTTTCCTGCGTATTTTGCTTTTTTTCCGAGTTGTTCTTCTATTCTCAATAACTGATTGTATTTTGCGAGTCTTTCTCCTCTGCATGGAGCTCCTGATTTTATTTGTCCTGAGCTTATTCCTACTGCTAGGTCTGCTATGAAGCTGTCTTCTGTCTCTCCGCTTCTGTGGCTTACCATTATGTTCCATCCGTGTTTTGTTGCCATTTGTGCTGCTCTTAGTGCTTCTGTTATTGTTCCTATCTGGTTTATTTTTAGAAGCAGGCAGTTGCAGCTGTCGTTTACTATTGCTTTCTGCACTCTTTTCGGGTTTGTTACGAGCAGGTCATCTCCTACTATTTGTATGTCTGTTTTTTTGTTTAGTTTTGCGAAGCTGTCAAAGTCTTCTTCGTAGAATGGGTCTTCTATGCTTACTAGCGGGTACGCGTTTGCCAGTTCTTCGTATTTTTCCAGGAGCTCGCTCGGCCTGTACTCCTGCCCTTCCAGATAATAAACCCCGTTTCTCCAGTAGGTTGTTGCTGCGCAGTCCACTCCGAGTTTGACTTTTTTCCAGTATCCTAGGTGGTTTATTGCGTCTATTATGTAGTCAAATGGTTCTTCTATGCAGGTTAGGGGGGGTGCGAATCCTCCTTCGTCTCCTACGTTTATTGCTGTTTTTCCGTAGTTGTGTTCTAGTTCTTTTTTTAGTGTGTGGTAGATTTCGCTTCCTATTTGCAGTGCTTCTGCAAAGCTTTTTGCTCCTACGGGTAATATCATGTATTCTTGTATGTCTAGTTTGTTTCCTGCGTGCTTTCCGCCGTTTATTATGTTGAATGCTGGCACTGGCAAAGTGAATTTTTTTGTTTCGTATATTTTTCCTATGTATTCGTAGAGTGGTTTGTTTGCTGCTCCTGCTCTTGCTGCTGCCATGCTTACTGCTAGTATCGCGTTTGCTCCTAGTTTGCTTTTGTTTTGTGTGCCGTCTAGTTTTATCATGTACTCGTCTATTTCTTCTTGGTTGATTGTTTTTCCTTTGAGTTTTTTTGCGAGAATCTGGTTTATGTTTTTGACTGCTTTTTCCACTCCTTGCCCCAGGTATGGTTTTCCGCCGTCTCTTAGTTCTAGTGCTTCGTGTATTCCTGTGCTTGCTCCTGAAGGCACGCTTGCCCTGAATATTCCTTCAGAGGTCTTTAGGTCGCATTCTACTGTGGGGTTTCCTCTGCTGTCTAGTATTTGGCGTGCTTTGATTGCTAGAATCTTTGGCATATGACCTCTTTTTTTATTGTCTTATGGATTATAGTATTAAAATGTTTATCCTATATAGTCTACTTCTTCGCCTTTTTTGAATTTCATTCTTAGGAGTTCTTGTGTTTTTCCTAGTTCTTGTTCGAGTTCTGTTATTTCTTTGTCTAGTACTTTGATGTTTAGTTTTATCTGTAATTTTTTCTGTAATGCTTTTAGCAGCTCTCTTGCTCCGCTTATTCCTAAATGCAATGGGTGTCCGTATGTTTCTGCGAGCAGGCTTACTGCTGGTATGTTTCTTCTTTTTGCTAGTCCCAGCAAGACTCCTGTTACTCCTAGGATTGGTCCTACTTTGCCGTATATTTTTGTGTTTGCTTTTGTTTTTTTTGCGTATTCGTCTACTGTTTTCCTGTCGTTTCCTGTGATGTATACGTGCGGGGTTATTGGTTCTTCTCTTAGTGCTATTCCGCCCAGTGTTATTATTTCATTGCACTTGAATTCTTCAATTGCATCTAAAACAGTGTCGCAGAATTCGTAGCAGCTTGCTTCGTCGTTTGGCTGTACGTCTCCTGCCAGAAGTATGATGTCTTTGTTTTTGATTTTTTTGTGATATAATTCTATTGATGGCAGGTCTACCAGGTTTTTTTCGTTGATGAATACTGAGTGAGGTATGTCGTATCCTCTTATTTCTGCTATTTTTTTTGCTTTTAGCGATTCTATGATGAAGTCGAGTGCTATTTTTCCTACGTTTGCTATTCCTGGAAGTCCTTCTATTAGTATTGGGTTTCTAAGTTTTGGTTTTGTTGTTATGTAGTGTGTTTTCCAGTTCATAGTAGTCCTTTTTTTTGTAGTTCTTCTTTTCTTGCCTGTCTTCTGTATTTTGCGTATTTGTCAGGGGAGTATCTTGGCGGTTTTGTTGTTATTGCTTCTTCTCCGCACCTGCAGGTTTCATTCATCGTGAAATTTTCGCACTTTTGGCATTTTAGTATGTGTTTCATATTTTTATTCTTCTTTTCTTGCCCACTCCACTGTCATGTCGTGTTTTTCCCCGAATTCTTGTATTTCTTCTATTGTTGTTTTGATTTTTTTCTCTGCTTCTTTGAAGTCTTCTGCTTTGTATTCAAGGTGGTATGTTCCTGCTCCGAGATATCTTACTTCTAGTCCTGCTTTTGTTGCTATTTCGAGTGCGTCTTTGACTTCTTGCAGTCCGTTTGGCGCGTAGCTTGATAGTTTCAGGTCTCCGTCTATTATTACTTCTGGAGGTTTTATTCTTGTTTTGATTGATTCTGTCAGCAGTGTTGCTGTTTTTTTGTCTACTGCTGTTTCAAGGTTTAGTTCGTCGTGTGTTACTTGTTCAAATGCTGCGAATAGTGTCCCGTATTGTGGCATTAGTTTTTCTGCGAGTTTGTTGTATAGTGTCAGCACGCTTTGTCCTGTTTGTTTTGCTGCTTGTTCTACTATTTTTTCTGATAGTTGTTCTTGTTTTATCTGGTTTAGCTTGTTTCTTTTTTGTGTTTCATTGACTCTTCTCAGGCTTAGGTCTATGTGTCCTTTTTCTTTGTTTGTCTGTAGTACTTTGCAGACTATTTTCTTGCCTTCCTGGACGTATTCTCTTATGTTTCTTATTCTTCCCGGCGCTATTTCTGATATGTGTATCATTCCTGTTCTTCCGCCGTACTCGTCCAGCGTGCAGAATACTGAGTGCGGGTTTATGCCGGTTACTGTGCATAGTACGAGTTCTTCGTCTTCTGGAAATCCTGTTTTCTTTAGTAGCATATTTTACGTCGAGAATAATGAGCGTTTAAAAAGGTTTCCGAAAATTACTCTAGCACTTCCAGTACTCTTGCTTTTACTCTGCTTTTTCCGCCTACTGGGTCTGCTAGTTCTTTTCCGCAGACAAGGCATAGAACTGTTGTGCTTGCTTTTCCGAACAGTATTTGTTCGTTTTTGCATTTTGGGCATCTTATCTTGATGAATTTTGCGTTGCTTTCTTTCATTCGGTTTCTCATTTTTATCACTTGAATTCTATTTTTGTTGCTCTGAATCCGCCTTTGCTCATGCCGTGCATTTTTTTGCAGACTGAGCATTCAAACCTTAGGTCTGTTTTTTTGCTTGTTTTTCTTCCTGCCATTCTCCATTTGGTTATTGCCGGCTTTGAGTATTTGCCGTGGTTTCCTATGCCCATGTGCCCTCTTGCTTTGATTCTTTTCTTGCTTCCTGCGCTTAGAGGGTGAGCCGTGCCTCTAGTTTTTTTCTTGCCCTCTATTATTTTGTGTTCTGTGTGCTTTTTGCACTTTGGGCAGTATTTCTTTCTTGTTTTTGGCAGTTTCATTGTATTCGAGGGGATATAGTCTATTTAAAAAGGTTGCGGAATGTGAAGGCATTCTGCAACCTCGCCGAACTTGTTCGGCGTTGCTTACTGTTCTATGGCTTTTCCTTGTGATATTAGTATATCTGCCAGCTGGCTTGGCAGGGTTGTCTCTTCGTTTTCTTCGAATGGCCCGTAGGTTTCTAGTTCTTCTCCGTAGAATTGGTCTACTTTTTCTATTATTTTTACGCTTTTTTTGCCTGTTTCTTGTGGTTCTTCTTGTTTTGGCGGTTCAACCGGCATTATGTCTGGCTCTCTTAGTTCCAAAAGCTTGTGCAGTATTCCTGTTCTGTACCTGCTCATTACTGTTGTGAGGCTTTCGAATAGTTCTTGTTCTTGTAGCAGAAGTTGTGTTGTGTCTATTATGTGGGTGTTTGTTCTGCTCTTGTTGATTGCCATGTTTATGATTTTTCTTTCTCTTATGTCGTAGAGGTCTTTTATGATTTTTTTTACGTTTGTTATTTGTATGTGGAGTTTGTCTCTTTCGCTTTGTGAGAAAATGTCATTTTTTGTTAAATTTTCATCGTATGCCTGTTGTTTTTCTCTTAGGTAGTTTAGTGTGTCTTTTAGGAAGCTTTCGTCTAGTTTTTGGAGTTCTTCTCTTGATTTTTCTTTTCTTAGCATCTCGTACAGTGTTTCGTACGTGAGTGCTACCTCTTTTGTTGTTTGTTCCATTTTCCCCCTTTAATGTTCTACTTATTGATAGTATTTAAAGATTTAGATACTTATTTGTATCTTACTTGCTTGTTTTTTTTGTTTTCTCGCCGTGCGTAGATGAATAGAAGGTCTCCGAGCCTGTTGAGGTATTTTATTATTTCAGGGCGCGGCTTTGTTTTTATTATGCTTCTTTCTGCTCTTCTGCAGATTGTTCTTGCCAGGTGCAGGTATGCTGCTGCTTTGTTTCCTGCGGGGATTATGAATTTTTTTTGTTTTGGCAGTTTTTTTTCTGTTTTGTGGACTTCTTGTTCTATTTGTTTTGTGTTTTTTTCTGTTATTTTTGGTGTTTTTATTGCTGTTTTTGCGGCTGCTATTTCTGCTCCTATTTTGAATAGGTTGTTTTGGGTTTGTTTTAGTGTTTTTTTGGCTTCTTTGTCTTTCATGTATGATATTGCCACGCCTATGCTTGCGTTTAGTTCGTCAAGATCTCCGATGGCGTCTATTCTTATGTCTGTTTTTGAGACTTTTCCGCTGAGAAGTGTTGTTTTTCCTTTGTCTCCTTTTTTTGTTATTATGCTCATGAGCATTCGCTGTGCCCGCATTCATAGCAGGTCGGTCCTGAGCATCCGCTTAAATAAGCAATGTTTGGGCTGTAGCATTTCGGGCAGTGTCCTGGTTTGTGTTCCTCGTTTGGTATTTGTGCTTTGACTTCTGGTGCTGGGCTTTCTACGTGCGGTGTTAATAGTTGTTGTCCTGGCAGGTTTCCCATTTGTGCGAGGAATTTTCCTAGTGCTGTTGATACTGCGTGCGGGATGCTTTCTATGCGTTTTGGTCCGAAGCCGTATGCTTTGTCGCTTTTTATGCTGTTCAGGTGTTTTCTTAGGGCGGGGAGGTCTCCTCCTAGTTCCAGGTATTTGCTGATTAGTATTCCCATTACTGTTGTTAGTCCTGAGATTTCTGTTCCTATTGGTGCTATGTTTGTGAATACTTTCATGACTTTTCCGTTGTGGTGGTCTATGTGTACGTGTACTGGGCCGTACCCTGTGTCGAATTGGTAGTATACTGAGCCTATTCCTTCTGCTGGGTCTATGCTTATTTTTTCTTCTTTCTTTTCTTTTTTCATGTTTAGTACTTGGTGTGATTTGCATCCGTCTCTGTATACTGTTATTCCTTTGCAGCCGAGCTCCCATGATAAGAAGTATGTTTTCTTTATGTCTTCTACTGTTGCGCTGTTTGCCAGGTTTATAGTCTTGCTGACTCCGTTGTCTGTGAATTTTTGGAATGCTGCCTGGTGTTTTACGTGGTACTCTACCTGTATGTCGTGTGCGCTTCCGAATACTTTTTGTATTTCTTCTGGTATCTCTTTGATTCCTCTTGTCGAGTTATGGTTTGCTTCTATTTTCTTCCATAATTCTTCTGGCTTGAATCCGAAGTATTTGTTGTCTTTTGCGACTTTTAGGAATATTGGGTTTACTTCGTGGAATACGTCTTTTTCGTCTGGTTCTTTTCCTTGTTTTAGCATGTCGAGTGCTTTTGCGTTGTATCTTGTGTATGCTATGCCGAAGAAGGGTTCTATGCCTCCTCCTTGGAGTCCTGCGCAGATTGCTATTGTTCCTGTTGGTGCTATTGTTGTTCTTGTGGCGTTTCTTGGTCTTCCTTTTGCCCATTCTTTGTGGTGCTGTCCGTTTTTGTCGTATACGCTGTCTTTGAAGTTTGGGAACGCTCCTCTTTCTGCTGCTAGTTGCTCGCTTGCTTCTAGCGCGCTTGTGTTTATGAATGACATTACCTCTTCTGCTTTTTTGAATGCCTCTTCGCTGTCGTAAGGCACGTTTAGCAGCGCCAGCATTTCCGCCCAGCCCATCACTCCTAGTCCTATTCTTCTGTTTCCTTTTGCTATTTTTTCTATTTCTGGTATTGGGAAGTTGTTTACGTCTATTACGCTGTCTAGGAATCTTGTTGCTACTTTAACCACTTCTCCCAGTCTTGCGTAGTCTATTTTTCCCATTACAACGAATTTGCTTAGGTTTATGCTTCCTAGGTTGCACGCTTCGTATGGCAGCAGGGGTTGTTCTCCGCATGGGTTTGTGCTTTCTACCTGGCCTAGTTTTGGTGTTGGGTTTGAGCAGCTGTCGTTTATTACGTCAAGCCATATCATTCCCGGGTCTCCTGTCCTCCAGGCCTTTTCGCATATCACGTCAAACATTTCTTTTGCGTTTGCTTTTCCTGTTACCTCTTTTGTGCGCGGGTTTAATAGTTCTATTTCTTCATTGTTTTTTACTGCTTCCATGAATTTCTTGTCTACTGCTACTGAGATGTTGAAGTTTTCGAGTTTTCCTTCTTCTGTTTTGAGTTTGATGAAGTCAAAGACGTCTGGGTGCCAGTATGGCAGTATTCCCATGTTCGCTCCTCTTCTTGTTCCTCCTTGTTTGACTTCTTGTGTTGCGTGGTTGATTATGCTTATCGGGCTTAGGGCTCCTGATGCTATTCCTTTTGTGCTTTTTACTCTGTCTCCTCTTGGTCTGACTCTGCACCCTGAGAATCCTGTGCCTCCTCCTGATTTGTGGATCAGCATTGTTTGTTTTACTAGTTCTCCCCAGCCTTCTATGCTGTCGTCTATTGGGAGTACGTAGCACGCGCTTAGCTGTTGTAGTTCTCTTCCTGCGTTCATCAGCGTCGGGCTGTTTGGGACGAAGTCGAAATTGGCGAGTATGTCGTAGTATTGGGTTGCTGTTTTTATGACGAGTTCTCTTGCTCTTTGGTTTGTTTCTGCCAGCTTGTACAGGTTTTGCATGAATTTTGCGTGGTTTTGGTCTTGTTCTTTGTGGTTTTTTGCTCCGACGTGGAGTAGAAGCAGTTCGCTTGTCTCTTGGTTTCCTGTGTCTATATATTCTTGGCTGTATCTTACGCTTGTGAATAACTGGTCTCTTGGTATTTCTGGGTGGTATAGTAAGTCTGCGAGTGCTATGTTTTTTGCCACGTTCCAGAGCCAGTGTTCTACGCTTGGGTCGTCTCTTAGGTATTTGTCTTTGATGACTTTTCTTTGGTTTTCTGTTAGCGGTATGTTGCCGAATGGCGGGTTTTCCCATTGTTTTATTTCTTGTGTGTTTTCAGCTGGTGTCATTATTATGCCTCCGAAGTTTTTACGAGGAGGCTCCGACGAACGCTGTTCGGCGATGCCTCCGAAGTTTTCTTAAGCAATTTGATTGCGTCTACGAACTGGCTTGTGTCTTTGAATTTCTTGTAGACGCTTGCGAACCTGACGTATGCCACGTCATCTAGTTTGGCCAGCTCCTGCATTACCATCTCTCCTATTTTCCTGCTGCTGACCTCTTCTTTGTCTGCCTGTCTTAGTGCTGCTTCAACCAGTACCACTACTCTTTCCATGTCTTCTCTTTTTACTGGTCTTTTCTCGCAGGCTTTGAGCACTCCGCTCATTATTTTTTCTCTTGAGAATGATTCTCTTCTTCCGTCTCTTTTTATCACGCTTATGTTTGACATCTCTACTCTTTCGTATGTTGTGAATCTTTTGCTGCATTCTATGCATTCTCTTCTTCTTCGTACGCTGTCAGAATCTGGTGTTAATCTGCTGTCAAGCACTTTGTTGTCAGTGTTTTGGCAAAATGGGCACTTCACGTGTTCACCTTTTTTTGTTTTTACAAAAAAAGACCCGCTGAAGCTCTGCTTCGGCGCTGCCTGTTTTTTTGTATGCAATTCACTCACAAGGAGAAAAAACCACAATATGTTGTGGTTCTCGTCGTGGCATAACACAATAAATTGAAATAGTATTTAAACATTATCAAACAAGAACATATATTCTTTGTAATAATTTTTCACTATCATTGTTCTACTTGTTAGTGAAACAGCGGAAATTTGCTAAACTTATATTATGATACTTCAAATTTCCGACTGTGCTCAAAAACTCGGAGTATCAAGATATAACTTATTTGCGAGTTTTTGACACGAAATCAAATTCTCGTCGATAAAAAGTTATTTAAACCCTGACTTGATTTTTTTCTATATGCAAATTGAGTTTGAGGTTAAGGTGCTGGACATCAATGTTGATGAGGTTCAGCAAAATCTGGAAAAGCTTGGTGCGGTAAAGGAGCCTGAGGTTTTGATGCGCCGCTGGATTTTTGATAATCTTGA
>JAHWHB010000002.1 GCA_019323575.1 Candidatus Woesearchaeota archaeon | reverse complement strand
TAAGAGAATTCAACCACTTAAAAGGAAATAAAAAAATTATTTGTATGTTGTTGTTGGAACGTGCGTTAATGGCGTAGTTGGTGTTGATGTTTGCTGTACGCATGCTCCGTTTAGGCATCTTGTTGCGCAGGTTATTCTTGATTCAAATGGTTTTCCGTCCCTGCACGTCCATTCTATTACGTGGGTGGCATCATAGCATGAGTCTCTGAATGTCTGGTCTCCGTATCTTACCACTCCTACTACGTATACGTTGTTTCCATCTGAGTCTCTGCAGTCAGGAGGCGGTGTTTGTCCGCATTCTTGACTCATGCATAGCTCAAACATTTTTGGATCGTTTGAGTATTTCTCTCTGCATCCTTCCTCACACGTCTGTGGTGGATTGCATTGTTGTATGCATGCCTGGTACTGTGTTGTTGATGTTGATGCCTGCCCGCATCTTTCTTCGCAGGTTTGGGGCGGATTGCATCTTTCTGTGCATGCTCTTAGACTTTCAGGGTCGTCAGGGTATGCTTTTCTGCATTTTTCTTCGCAGGTTATTGGTGGATTGCATTTTTCTAGGCACATTTTCAGTTCGTCCGGATAGTTTGCGTATCTTTCTTTGCATATCTCTTCGCATGGTCTTGGTGTTAGTCTTGGTATTTCCGGTTCGCATGGCTGGCATGGAGGACATCTTTTTTCACCGTCGCAGCACGCGTCTATGTATACTCCTCCGCCGCCGTATGTTCTTCCGTCCGGCCCGTATACTTTTGCTCCGCGCCAGCAGGGTCCGCAGAATATCAGTAGCAGTATTATCACGACAAGTCCTACAACAACGAGGAACAATAGAAGGTTTGTTAGAAATGTTGGGCTTTTGCCCCCTACGAAAAATTGTTGCCTTTCCATACTATGTTTATACTCGATTGTTTTAAAAAATTTAGTTCCTACTCAAGAGTATACCACAAAACACCTTGATTTAACCACCTGAAAGGGGTGAAAAAAGTAAAGTTTATATATTGTTGTTTGCAATATAAGGTCATGTTAGTTTACAATTGTCGTATAAGCGTGAAGTGTTTGTATTTTCCTTCGGTTAAGCGTTGTAGTCTTAGGCCTGAGTCTGAGGTTTTGGATTCTGTTCTTGTCAGGGATCCTTTTCTGACTGTTTTTTCCACCAAGGATGGTGTTGACCTTTTGACTCTTCTTTCAGAAGCAGAAATGAATAAAGTTTTGCGTAAGTTTTTTGGCCCTTCAATGAAGGATTTGCCTGATGATAAGTACTGGAAAGCTGAGCATGATGAAAGAATGCTTTATGCTCACAGTGAGAATACCTGGCGTGATAAAAAAGGCCGCGTTGTTTTTTCCAATCAGTCTTTGAAGGATTTTTATCATCTTGATGACCCTTTGCTTGCAAAGAAGGTAAATGGATTGGTTTATGTTATTGACAAAGAAGATAGATTGATCGTTGTTAAGAGAGAAGATATGGACAAGTATCGCGCTTTACTGGCTCAATCCACCGTAAATAATTCAGAATCGTGTTCTACGTCTAATATGCCTAATCGCGCTCCTGCGTCTAACCAGCCGTGAGCATAGTTCAAGGCTGCGAATGCATTTACTATATCTCCTTTTTCTTTGAAGTGTTTGGCGTCTGAGTAATATCTGTTTGCCATGTCTAGTATTATGTCTGCTTCTGGTTTTGCTTTTTTGGCTTTCTTGAGGGCTCTGCCTGTTATGTCAAAGTATTTTGCGAGTTTTTCTTCGGTTATTGTATTCATAAGAAAAAAAATAAAAATTTTAGCCTGCTGGCTTTTCTGTTTTCTTTGGCATGGGCCTTCTTACCGTGATTGGTAACAAATCTTTCTCATATTCTATTTTGGCTATTTCTATTGGGTTGTAGCCTATGCCTTCGAGCTCTTTCTCACTTAGTTTTACTAAGAAAGGCGCGCCCATGCTGATTTGTAATGCTCTGCTTCCTATCATTCTTGCGATTTCATATTTTGTGTATTTTTTTTCCATTGCCACCACCTTATAATGCCTTGCGCAGCGATGGCGCAAGCGCTTGTGCTGTCTCTATCATTTTGTCTATTTCTTCTGGACTTAAGGGCTGTGCTCCTCCTTTTTGGAGTGCGCAGACTGTTCCTTTTTCTGTGACTGCTACTGTGAGTCTTGCATCTACTACTTTTTCTTCTGCTGTTAATGGGTCTACGAAGAACTGGTCTCCGACTTTTATGACTGTTACCTCTACTGGTTCTTTTGTTAACGGCAGTTTTTCTTCTGTTAGTGGTTCGTCATAATTGATGTCTTTGTTTGATTTGAGTTTTGGGAGTCTTGCGTCTTTTAGTGCTGCCATTGCTGCTAGGCATGATGCGTCCAGCAGGTTTCCTTCGTCGTTTATTGTGCAGATGTCTATGTTTATTCCCCAGACTAGTTCTCCTGATGTTATTACGAGTTTATGTGTGTCTATGCACTTGCTTTCTCGTATTGCTCTGTCTACTACTCTTGCTAGTTCTATTGCTTGTTCTCCTGGCGGTCCTGATTCGAATTCTGGGTTGCTTAGCGGTATTAGTTCTGCGTTGACCATTAGGTTTCCTTGGTCTGGCGTGTCAGGGTACGGCTCTGTTGTCTCCATTTTTACTCCGGCCATTACTTCTGTTCCGCCGATTTTTACTCGTGCCGAGCCTTCCGCGCTTTTTGTTACTCCATACTCTACTGTTATTGGTCTGTACTCTAGTTTTTTTCTTCCGTCGTATCTTACGTCTTTTGTCAGTGCTTTTAGCAGGTGTGTTTTTAGTTCTTGGTGCATTTTAGGGCCTCCGAATTTTATGAGGAGGTTTCGACGAACTTGTTCGTCGTTACCTCTTGAATTTTTCTTTTAGTGCTGTTTTTTGTATTTCGTATATTTTTTTGCATGCTTCTTTTGCTTTTTCTACGCATTCTTTGATTTGTTCTCTTGTCATCTCTCCGTCCATTTGCAGGAGTGTTACTTTTCCTGAGTTCGGCAGCACTGCTACTGGCAGGTCTGCTCCGTTTTCGTGTGAGTCCTCTAGGTAGTTGAGGTCTACTACTATTTTGTCTTCTACTCTTCCTGTTGCTACTGCGCAGACTAGGTCTTTCATTTCCAGTCCTGCGTCCGCTAATGCCATGGATGCTGCGACTATTGCTGCGCATCTTGTTCCTGCGTCTGTTTGCGGGAGTTCTATGAAGACATCTACTACTGAATTCGGATAGTCTTTTAGGTCTAGTACTGGAACTAATGCTTTTTGCATTACCATGCTGATTTCTTTGCTTCTTCTTCCTCCTCCTGGTCTTACTCTTTCTCCATGTCCTGAGAAGGGCATCATGTTGTAATTAACTCTCAAAATTCCTGTTTCTGGGTTTTGCAGGAATTTTGGGTGTAGCTCTCTTGGACCGTATACTGCGCAGAGTGCTATTGTTTTTCCTATTTGGAACATTGCTGAGCCATCTGCTCTTGGTATTATGCCTACTTTTGCGCTCATTGGTCTTAGTTCTTCAAAGTTTCTTCCGTCGAATCTTTTTGTGTAGCTCATTGTGACCCTCCGAAGTGGTGCGGGTGTTTTGGTTTTTCTTCTTCTTGCGGCTGCGCTGTCGGGCTTACTTTCACTCCTGTTTCCTTTTCCAGCCATTCTGCTATTCTGTCTGTCAGCCCGCTTAGGTGTGCTTCATCTTCTATTTTTTTGATTGCTTTGAAAGCTATTAGTTCTTTTTCCGGCTCTCCGCTTATCCATATTAGTCCGTTTTGGCCTACTGTGATGTTGCAGTTTGTTGCCTGTTTTACCATGCTTACCATGCTTCCGTCTTTGCCTATGATTCTTGGGACTTTTTGCGGTGTTACTTCTATTATTCTTCCGCCGTGTAGTTTTCTTAGTCCTGGTCCTTTCATTGTTACGTCTACTAGTTTTTGGCTTGTGACATTTACTATCTGGCATACTAAGTAGTCTCCCAGTTTGAAGTATTGTGTCAGGTCTGCCCCTCTTGGTATGAATTCTGAGGTTGCATCTTTCATGGTCATGACTGCTGAGTATGCTGAGTTTATTTCCAGTCTCCATCCTGTCATCAGGACGTCTATTACTTTTCCTATCACTCTGTCTTTTAGTTTTGGGCTGTACTTGCCTGATAGCGGGATTAGTTTGATTACTTTTCCTTCGATTGATATCATTCCAAGTCTTTGCGCTACTACTTTGTCTTCTTCTCTGTATATCCCTTTGCTTGGTATGAATCCCATTCCTTTTGCAATTATCTCCCCAGGAACTACTATCTCTTTGTCTTTCACGAGTATTTTTTCTTCATTTTTTGGAGTCATTTTCATTCACCTTTTGTGTTTATCAGTTTTGTTTGTGCCTGTCCGTGTGTTGTGTTGTTTAGTTTGTCGTAGAATTCTGTTTCCATTCCGCCTGGTATTTCTACCTGGCCGTTCCACGAGCCATCGTTTTCCCATCTTTCTTTGATTACTTTTCCGAATACTTTGATTATTGAGTGTGCTTTCGGCGCGTATTTTGCCGGCAGTATTACTTGGATTTCTTTTGTTACTAGTTTTATTGGTATTATTGGTCTTAGTGCTTTGAGTATGTCGGCTATTTGTTGTTCTGCTGGTTTGTACTCTTCTATTCTTACTTTTGCTTCTTTTAGTGCTGCTTCTATTCTTGTTAGCGGGTGTGGCGCGTTTGTTCTCGGGTCCACTCCTTGTCTTCTTATTATGTCTATTATTCTGTTTCTTTTTTGTTCCTGCAGTTTTTGCCTGTATTCTGCTGTTACCTGTATGTCTCCTTTTTGGAGTATTTGTTTTGCTGCTTCTAGTGGCTCTGTTGTTCCGAATACTGCCTGCATTCTTTGTTCTGGTGCTAGAAGTCCTTTTTTCGCGTCTGAGTAGATTTTTGGGTAGACTACTGCCTCTCTGATGTCTGTTTCCGGGTGGCTTCTGTAATGGATTGCCTTTTCCGGGTTTACCACGATTTCAAACACGTCTGATCCTTTCTTTAAGCGTGCAAGGTTTAATGTTTCTGACATTATCTTTTCTTTGCTTCTTTGAGCAGTTTTTCGAGTTTGTCTTTTTTGACTTGTACAAACTTCTTTTCTGCCGTTGTTATGTATGCTGCGTCTACTCTTTCTACGCTGAAGTTTTTGTCTAGGACTTGGTTTAGCGCGTTGATTGCTAGTTTTAGTCCTTCTTCTATTGTTATCTTTTCACTGTATTCTTTTGCGAGTATTTCTTCTATTTCTGTCTCTCCTTCTCCTATTGCTGTTGCTCTGAACTGGAAGAATATTCCTGTCGGGTCTGTTTCGAATAGTTTTGGTCCGTCGTTGTCTATTCCTGCTAGTATTACGCTGACTCCGAATGGTCTTAGCCCTCCGGATTGCGTGCATATTTGTTTTAGTGAGCATACATCCTTGACCACACTCACTGTGTCTATTGGAGTGTCGTATGTTACTTTGTGTTGTTGTGCTTTTACTTGTGCTCTTTCTATTAGCACTCTTGCGTCTGATAGTATTCCTGATGCTGTTGCTCCGATGTGGTCGTCTATCTGGAATATTTTTTCTACTGTTTCTGGTATTACCAGTTTGTCTACTATTCTTTTGTCTGCGACCAATAGTACGCCGTCTGAGCATATCATTCCTATTGCTGTGCTTCCTTGTCTGACTGTTTTTTTTGCGTATTCAACCTGTAATAGTCTTCCGTCTGGGGAAAACATTGTTATTGCCCTGTCATACCCCATTAGCTGGTGGGGCATTGGCTGCATGTTGTCATCGTCTCTTTTTACCATTATCTCATCCTCCGATATAGCGTTGTTGTGCTTTTGCCAGTATTCCTGATGCTCCTATTGAGCGGATTATTGCTGGCTGTTGTTCTATTTGTGTTATGAGCGCGAGTGCTGCTTTTAGTTCTTCTAGGTGTTTGTGGCCTACTTTTATGAGTCCTCTTTGTTTTTCTGGGTTGTATGTTTCTGGGAGTATCCATAATCCTATTTTGGCAGCCCCTTTGGTTCCGGCGTATGAGAGCGTTGAAGCCCAGATTACCTTGGATACCTCTGAAAACGCCTTTATTTTGCTTTTTGAGATTATTTCAAAGGCTAAATAACGTTTCTTTTCCTTTAATGTCGGTAATAATGGTTTTAAACCCTTCATATGTCCCTTCACCCTAAATCGGGATTATCAGGTGAGAAAAAATATTTTTCATATTTCTCCGCTCTTTTCTCACTCTTGTTTTTTAAAGAAGTGGAGATTTATAAACGTTGCGAACTTAGAGAAGAAAATAAAAAAATAAAATTATAGGCTGCAGGTGTCGCAGGCTTTCATTTTGAAGTATTTTGCAAGGCACCACAACAGGAATCCTCCTGCATACCATAGAAACACATGTGTGAATGGGAACATTCCTGCCCATTGTCTCATTATTCCGCTTACTATTACATATAGTCCTGCTCCTGCTAGCAAGATTGCTATTAGTTTCATTATCAGGCATCTTAGCCCGCATCCAGTTTTCTTTGCCATTCATATCACCTCTTTGTTATTGAGGGAGAAAATTTATGGCTTTATTAAGGTTTTGTAAGAACGGGCCCTACGGGATTCGAACCCGCGACCCCCTGATTACTTCTACCGTTGTGGTTGAAGTTTTGACAACCGCAGTTGGCAATAAGAGTCAGGTGCTCTAACCAGCTGAGCTAAGGGCCCTTGACCAGGAGAATCTTGGTTCTGTTTAAAAAGATATTTGTGTTTCTGGATAAAGTTTTTAAAAGAGTCGTTTTTTGCTGTTAAGATGGACGACAAAAAGGCTTTTTTCAGAGAGGTTTATCATTATGTAGATATTCTGTCAGAGCGTGCTTTGACTGCTGCTTCAAAAAAAGCGCCTCATTCTGCTTTTTCTCATATTGTTTTTCCTTTGTTGTCTGCAAGCCGTTATTTTGGAAAGCTGGTTGAGATTTTGGAGAATCCTGAGTCAGAGAATCATTCTGTTAATATTTTTAAATGGTGGCGTTCAAGGAGGGCGTTGAAAGAAAGCAATGCTGTTCTTTCGCTCTCTTCTGAAGATTTACGCAGGGTGCTTGAAAGTGCAAAACGCGCCTTGTCTTATGATTTAGAGACAACTATTTCTCTTTACTCTTATGCCAATCAGAACGGCGCTGTTATGAGCGAAATCAGGGATGTTATTGACGGTTATTCTCGCCTGTCAGAGATGTATAACCCTAAACCCTAATTCTAGTATGACAATAAAATCATAAAATTTATATACTAGAGAGTATGACAAAAATATCATGTCAGAGCAGCTTGAACGTTTGGTTGAATCTAAAGTGAAGCCTTTGTTAGAGGAGGCTATGCAGAAGCGTTTGGGCATTACTGTTTCTGAGCTTGAAACTGATATTTCTGATAAGTTGAAGCGTTCTGCTTTGCTTGAGTTTGAGGTTGATACGAAGCTGAAGTTCAAGGATGCAAAAAAGAAGTTTAAGCGCGAGTATGTTGCTCGTTTGTTGCAGCTTAATCTTGGGAATGTTGCTGATGTTGCCAAGATTGCAAGGGTTGACAGAAGGAGCATTCACCGTATTGTTGCTGAGATGAAGATTGAGGTGCAGAAGTTTAGGGAGGCTTTGCATAAGAGCGAGTATGTTAAGCAGTTGGCTGTTCAGGATATTATTGAGGAGTCTTTGGAGCATTACAAGTCTGCTTTGCACCCGCGTAAGTATGAGGCGTTGTACAGGGAGGCTCCTTCTTTGTCTAAGAATATTATCAAGGAGATTCCTGAGACACCTAAGACTTTGAAAGAAGCCGAGCGTGATTTTGAGAGGCGCTATTTTGAGAAGGCTTTGTCTGAGAATAAAGGGAATATTTCTAAGACTGCAAGGAAGATTGGTTTGCGTTTTGAGACTTTGCACAGGAAGCTGAAGAATTTGGGGATTAATGCGAAATAAGCAATTGCTATTTTTAAGAAATTATTATTTTTATGCGTCGTTTTAGTGATGCAGGCCAGTTTTTTGGATGCATTTCAGGCCTATAGATGATATTTCTGAGTTTGCCTATCGTATTCATTTCTGTTCCGAGAACTATGGTTTTTCTTTTTCTGATTGAATCTAGGAATTCTTCTTTTGTGTCTGCTTTGGCGCACGTTACAACATTGCCTATCTCTTGAAGTGTTCTCCCGTCTGTTCCTCCGGTTATTCCTGTTTTTACTTTTAAAGAAAAGTCTGCAGCGCTGCGGTTAAACATATGGGGCAAGAACCCGTTAATAGTTTCTATAGCGTTTACTTTTTTATTTTTTACAATTTCTTTAAGCATTTCGTGGAATTTTGGACTAAAATAGGAGAAAGGGTGGGGTAAACAGACGACGCAACTGTAGTTTTTTGAGGCGTCAATAATATCTAGTATTTTTGTTTTGAGATAAAAATTATAGTTTGAATCGATTTCGTTTTCCACATGTTTTGAATAAAAATTTTGCAGCTCTTTCATATTATAGAAGTAAAAAAGGCAGTGGACTCCTTCTTTTGAAATGATTTCTGTTCCTGGAATTATTTTTTCTGGACTTTGTGAATAAAGTTTTACTGCTCCGCGTATAGAATTATGGTCGGTGATTGCTGCTGCCATTTTTTTGTTTTTTATTACGTTTAATATTTGTCTTGCGACTAAAAATCCTTCCCCTAGGTTGGAATGAAAGTGCATGTCTGCCATAAAGAATCCTTTTTTGTTTAGTTTGTATAGGTCAGGATTTTTGAACTCTGTAGTTCCATATCTGATTTTGTTTTTCATTTCTTTAAGAACCTCTCCAGAATTATCGTTAAATATATTGCTATTACTGCTATAAGTGCTTCTAAGTTTATATTTTTTTTCAGGATTGATATTAATATTAGGATAAAGATGAATGCTCCTGCTATTTTACGATATATTGATGTGTCGTAGGTGATTTTTCTTGTTTTTAGATAATGATATGATTCTTTGCTGAAAGTCCATAATCTTGGTAATATCAACAGCAGAAGTAAGATTATGTTTAGTTTTTCTGTAAAAGTGATGGTTATCAGTGTTGAATAAAAGAATATGGTGTCTGTTATTCCATCATATAGTTTTCCAAAATAGGTTTGTTGTTTTAATTTTTTTGCAAGAAAGCCATCAAGTACATCTCCTAAAGTTATTGATAAAAATAGTATGATTGACAAGGTTATTTGTGCTTTTACCAGCGTCCACAGGAAGAAGGGTATGCATATGAATCTGAGTGTCGTTATTAAATTTGGCCAATTGATTATTTTGTTTCTTTTCATTTTCCTATTTCTATTGAACTTTATACCAGATATAAATGTTGTCCTCTTTTTGTATTTTTTAAGCAAAAAGTTTATAATTTAGCTAGAGGAAAGCGTGCTGTATGAACGAGATTCCTAGGATTTTGGAGCCGAAGGAGAAGGTTATCTGGGATGGCAAGCCAAGGTATGCTCCTTACATGTTTTTTTCTGTTTTGATTGGTATAATACTGGGTGTTTTTCTTGGGGTTTTTGCCGTGCTTGGTCTTGGCAGCATTATTTTAGGGTTGGCTGTTTTTGTTTTGGTTGTTGTTTTGGCTTTTGTTCTTGGCTCTCTTGCTTTTGAGAGGACTCATTATGCCATTACTAATAAGAGGGCGGTGCTGCAATCTGGTATTATTGGAAGGGATTTCCGTTCTGTTGATTATGATCGTATTCAGAATGCCTCTGTTGATGTTGGCTTGCTCGGTGTTATTTTCAAGGTTGGCAGCGTTAAGATGTTTACTGGTGAGATGGAGTCTTTCAGCACAGGTAAAGGTCAGAGCAGTCTTCGTCCTAAGTATGATACTTTTAGTTATGTTGAAAATCCTTATGAGGTGCTTAAGCTTCTTCAGCAGCATTTGTCTCATAGAAAGGAGAGTCTTTATGCTGGGAAGGGGTTAAAGTAATTTTAATTTTTGTAGTTCTGCTTCTAGGTTTTCTGGTGTTGTGAACTGGTGGAGGT
>JAHWHB010000020.1 GCA_019323575.1 Candidatus Woesearchaeota archaeon | reverse complement strand
AAGCATTCTGTTAATATTGATTTGTATCATAATTTTATCAAGAGTCTTTCTTTTGTTGCTCCTAAGACTCTGTCTCATCCTGTTCTTGAGGAGAGTTTTAATCGTGTTAATGCTCATTTTTTTAACAGCTTGCTTGAACAGCCCAATCTTCGTGTTGGAAAGGGTGTTTCTCGGCTTGGGACTTATGAGTACTCTACTGATACTGTTACGATAAGTGCCATTTTGCTGGAAAACGTCTCTTTGTTGGATTATGTGATGTACCATGAGCTTTTGCATAAGAAGCATCAGTACAAGAACAAGCCGGGCAGGCAGACTCATCATGGCAAGAGTTTTAGGGAGCATGAGAGGAAATTTCCTGGTGCAGAAAGACTGGAGCTTGAGTTGAATAATCTTGTAAGGAAGCACAAAAGAAGACGTTCCTGGTTTTGGTAACTTTATAGTGGTAAAATCGACAAGTTTTTAAATGGTTTATTTCTATATGTTTATATGGTAAGGATTTTTGCAGCCGGTGATTTTCACGGCGATAAGAACATTGCTCGTAAGCTTGCAGAGCAGTCTTCCAAGTTCGATGCTGATTTGATTGTTCTTAACGGTGACATTGTTGAGGAAGACAATGCTGGAGGGGTTTTATACTATTTTGTTAAGACTGGCAAGCCTGTTTTTTTGGTTCCGGGCAATCATGACTGGTTTATTACTGATTTTCTTGCTGCTAAGTATGGTGTTCAGAATATTCATGGTAAAAGCATTCGTCACGGTGATGTCTCTATTGTTGGCTGCGGCGGTGCTGGTTTTCTTTCTGAGAAGGAGATTTATGATATTATTAAGAAGAACTCTCAGTCAGCTCATAAGAGTGTTTTGGTGACTCATGTACACTCTGCTGGTACTTTGATGGAGTCTTTTTCTGATTTTGTCAGGGGAAGTTCTGGTTTGAGGAGAGCGATTGAAGTTACAAAGCCTGATGTTGCTGTTTGTGGTCATGTTCACGAGGCAGAGGGCATTGAGGAAAAGCTTGGAAGCACTATTGTTATCAATGTCGGAAAGAAAGGCAGGCTTATTGAGCTTTAGTTTCTAGTTTTCTTATTAGAGGTATGAACGCGCTTGTTGGTATTTTGTTCATTATTTTTTCAAATTTATCTGCTTGGCTTAAGTATTTTTCTGCTTCTTCTCCTGTGTAGTGGAATTGGCATTTTGTTTTTCCTGTTATCTTCCTGTGCAGGCAGACTACAAGCCCTTCATCTAGTTGTTTGTTGTGGAAGCAGATTCCGTTTTCTTCTAAAAGACAGTGTATGCTTTCGTGCAGCAGTTTGTTGTATTCTTGGAATCTGTGTAGTTTTGTTCCGAACGGCAGTATTTTTTCGATGAATGGTATTTTCGCGGTTGCTATTGGGCATGTTCCTATTAGTCTGTTTTTTATGATTTTGTCGTAGGTATTGTATAATTTCCACCATATTTTTCTGTTTTCTCTTAGAAAATTTACCAGCTCGTAATCTTCTGTTTTTTTGTTGTTTTCATTGCTTGTTGCTGCTGTTAGTAGTGATGCTATGTATTTTACGTCTTCTTTGTGTATTTTTGGTATTCCTGTTGAGCCTTTGAGGTAAATGTCAAGTTGTTTTCTTTTGTGTTCTTTTATTATTTCCTGTATGTGGCCGTTTACGAATGCTGTGTATACATCTATTTCTTCTTGTGTTAGTACCTCTGAGTATTTTATGTTTGGTTTTAGTTGTGGAAAGAGCCAGCATAGGCGCTTTATTGCGCTTGTAAGTTTTTCACGCATATTTCGTAAGGCCTAGATATGCCTTCATGTTGTTTTTTAGTGCCATCGTGTCTTCTTTTACTCCTCTTTCAAATCCGCTTATGAATGGTGTGTAAACGTATTTTTCGAATACTGTGCGGAGGAAGTAAAATATTGGTTTTCCTTCCCATCTGTGTTCATAGTCTGTTTCTAGAATTCCATCAAATATGATTACTGCTTTTCCTTCTTGTATTTTTGTTTTCTTTCCGTCTTTGTCTACTACCACATCTTTTACGTCTGAGAATTGCATTCTGATTTTTATTATGCTTTTTGCGTAGTCTGTTAGTTTTTT
>JAHWHB010000019.1 GCA_019323575.1 Candidatus Woesearchaeota archaeon | reverse complement strand
TTCAAAAAGCAAGTCCTCTTGATCCTGAGATTTACAAGGGCGGGTTTAGGTCTTATTCTAAGTCTCAGTCTTTGGAGTCTTCTTTGGATACTCAAAAGCGCATGTATGAGAAGAGTGATTCTTTGAAGGATTGGTTTGCTCGTGAGCGTTATGATGTTGAAAGGAAGATGCCTCCTGGAAAGAAAGGCTATGATTTTGGTCGTGATACTTGTTTTGAGGATGTTGCAAAGCAGTATTTGATGGGCGAGGGGAAAGAGTTGTATCAGCATTTGAAGAGTCAGGGTCGTGAGTTTTATGATATTACCAAAATTGGTACTGGAGATATTGGTGAGAAGGCGGTTGCTGGTCTTGCTGTTAAGGGTTCTGAGGCTGCTTTGATTGGCTCTCGTGATTTTGAGGTTAAGGTTTCTGCGCTTGCCTCTCAGTATGGCGTTTCCCGCCAGCGTGCTACTGAGTACGTTCTTGCTCACGAGCTTGTGCATGCTTCTCAGAAGGGCAGGTATGCTAATGACCCTCTTGGTGCTGAGCTTGATGTTGAGCATACTTTGAAGGGTTATTTTACTTCAAAGGGTTATTCTGACCTAGCCGCTATTGCTGGCGACCGTGCCAATAATGTTGCTAGAAATTATAGCGGTGCTACTTATGGAGCTGCCTCTCCGTCTTACGGCAGGGTTGCATCACCTTCAAGCTCATCTTATAGTTCTTCTGCTAAGGCTGCGTAAGTCATATATAGTATTGTTTTTTCTGTTTTTGTGATGGATTACTCTGTTTTGGTGGGGGTGTACGAGCGTCTTGAGGGGACGTCAAAAAGGTTAGAGAAGACTTTCATTTTGTCTGAGTTTTTGAAGAGTGCTGATGATTTGGATAAGGTGATGCTTCTTGTTCAGGGTCGCGTGTTTCCTAATTGGGATAGCAGGGAGCTTGGTATGGCTTCCAGGCTTTTGTTGAAGGCTCTTTCTCTTTCTACTGGTGCTTCTTTGGATAAGATTGAAAGCACTTGGAAGGAGACTGGTGATCTTGGCTTGGTTGCTTTTGAGCTTTGCAGTAAGAAATCTCAGGTTACTTTGTTTTCTCAGACTTTGACTGTTGGCAAGGTTTTTGATAATTTGCAGAGGCTTGCTGAGTTGGAGGGCGCGGGTACTGTTGATAGGAAGGTTCAGTTTGTTTCTGAGTTGTTGACTTCTGCCTCTCCTGTTGAGGCTAAATATATTATTAGGACGATTCTTGGCGAGTTGCGTGTTGGTTTGGGCGAGGGTACTTTGCGTGATGCTATTGTCTGGGCGTTTTTTGGTGATAAGGCAAAGGTTGTTTATAATCAGGAAAAGAATGAGTTGGTTTTGTCTGACGAGGACCGTATAATCTACTCTTCTTTCGTTGATCTTGTTCAGGAGGCGTTGGATGTTGCTAATGATTTTGCAAGAGTTGCTGATGTTGCCAAGAATGATGGTGAATCTGGTTTGAATAATATTTCTTTGGCTCCTGGTCAGCCTATTAAGGTAATGATGTATCAGAAAGCTAAGAGTATTTCTGATGCGTTTGAGCGTGTTGGTTCTCCTGCTGCGTTCGAGTACAAGTATGATGGTTTTCTTGTTCAGATTCACAAGATCAAGGGAAAGATTTCTTTGTTTACTCGTCGTTTGGAGAATGTGACTGCTCAGTTTCCTGATGTTGTTGAACGTGTTAGCAAGCACATTAAAGCAAACGAATTTATTTTGGATACTGAGGTCGTTGGTATTGATTTGTCTTCTAAGAAGTATTTGCCTTTTCAGAATATTAGTCAGCGTATTAAGCGCAAGTACGATATCGATGTTGTTTCTAAGAAGTTTCCTGTTGAGGTTAATGTTTTTGATGTTATGTTTTTGAATGGTGAGAGTTTGTTGAAGCTTCCATTCAATGAGCGTCGCAGTTGTGTTGAAAAGATTGTTGATACTGTCTCTATGAAGATTAAGCCCGCCATTCAGTTGGTATCTGGTGATGTTTCTGCTGCTGAGAAGTTTTATCGTGAGTCTCTTGAGTCTGGCAACGAGGGCGTTATGGCTAAGAATTTGGAGAGTGTTTACAAGCCTGGTTCTCGTGTTGGTTTTGGTGTTAAGGTCAAGCCCACTATGGATACTTTGGAGGTTGTTATTGTTGGCGCGGAGTATGGTGAAGGCAAGCGCGGCAAGTGGCTTGCTTCTTTTGTTGTTGCTGTTCGTAATCCTGAGACTAATGAGTTTGTTGAGGTTGGTCGTGTTGGCACTGGTATCAAGGAGAAATCTGAGGAGGGCGTTAGTTTTGAGCAGCTGACTGAGTTGTTGGCGCATTTGATTATTGAAGAGAAGGGCAGGAAGGTTAAGGTTAGGCCTGAGGTTGTTATTGAGGTTGATTATGAGGAGATTCAGACATCTCCTACTTATTCTTCTGGTTTTGCTTTGCGTTTTCCCCGTTTGGTTAAGCTTAGGGAGGACCGTTCACCAGAAGATATTAATACTGTTGATGATGTGCGTTTGTTAGCGACTAGTCAGCGTGGACGAGGTGAATGAAATGAAATGGTATTTTGTTGTTTTAATGGTGTTTTTGGTTTCTTGCTCTAAGCCTATTGCTCAGCCTGAGATTGAGTCTGATGTTTTGGATATCTCTCGTGCTGTTCAGCTTGGCAAGCCCGTTAAGTGTGTTTCTGAGCAGGCCGGCCAGACTACTACTATTTACATGAAGGGAAGTAAGATGCGCATGGATACTGTGCCTGCTGATGCTCA
>JAHWHB010000018.1 GCA_019323575.1 Candidatus Woesearchaeota archaeon | reverse complement strand
TATGAGAATGAACATCAGAACACTCACTGCGCTCCAAGACCTCAACAAAAGGCTTCAAACCCTCCTTCTGCATCAAAACACGCAATTCCTCCTCGCTAGGAGGGCGAGGCTTAAACCACTGCAAATAACGAAAGTTCATATACAAACATTATTTTTTACGCTTATTAATATTTTTCTGCTCGTACCAAGAAGAAAGAGAGGTCTGCATAGCACCAGCAGAAAGACCAATCGGGTAAAAAACACACTTAAGCTCATCATTAACCCTAAGCTCAGTATGCTCCTTCACAATATCACTCTTCTGCGAAGGAAAAATCTTATTCATAACCTTCCTGAACTCGCTGTCATCAGAACAAAAAAACTCAACCTGAACACTCCAATTGCCAACACCATTAGTAATAAAATAAGTCTGAGGCAGCTGCTTCAAACCCTCAATAAAAGAATTACGAGTCCTGCGATCAACATACTTCAACTTCAACAAAACAATATAATAATACTTGCCAAGCTTCTCCATATTAATCCAAGGCTTAAAGCCCTGAATATAACCAGAAGACAACAAGCTGGAAAAATGCCTGGAAACAATAGAAAAAGAAAGATTCAATTTCTTAGAAATATCAAGAACACTAATACGCGGGTCTTTGCTCAGCTCCTGCAAAATGCCAAAATCAACACGGGAAAGCTTAACCTTCTGACCAGCATTAAGCACAGCAGGCTTAATCTCCTGCCTTTTCTCAAGCAAAGGATAAGAAAACTGAAAAGCGCCTGAAGCAATCAAAACAGAGTCCTCATCAACACAATTCTCAAGAACCCGCATCATGCTATTAAAAGCATCCTCAAACTCCTCAACATCCTTGGCAAGAACACCAGCAACAAGATTATACTGGCCGGAAGTGCTTACAAGCCAGCAAACAGAAGGCAAACGCTTCAAGCCCTCAAAAATATCAGCCTCCTTCTTCTCAGAAATAACCTTCAACTTCAAAAAAACATTATAATGACGGAAACCAAGCTCGTAAGTATCAACAAAAGCCACAAAACCCCTCAAAACACCAGAAGAGAGCAGGCGCTCAACACGATAACGAACAACACTCTCAGACAAACCAATCTTCTTGCCAAGCCTTGAAAAAGGGATTCTGGCATTATGATCAAGCTCGTGCAAAATACGCCTGTCCTTCAAATCAAGCTTAAGCATAAACCCCCCTATTCTCTACTCGCAAATAATATACGCTCCAATAGTTGCGAAAGACTGCAGAATATTTAAAATTTTCCAGAAAAAATCGCAAGAAACACATCAAAGCATTTATGTGCATCAAAACACATAATAAATGAATGAAAAAGATAATCTGTCAAACACCAGTCGAATTAGGGGGGCAAAAATACATAGTCTACCTAAAAGAGGTACCGTCAAGAGTGGGACCGGGCGGAGAACCACAGGCAACATACGTAAAAGCATTCGTGAAAAAGGCAAAGTGATTACTTCAACTCCCTGAGCTTACCCTGCAGAAACCTCGCTATATCATCTTTCCAAACCTTAGGAACAGACTTCCCAAACAAATCCTTAAGCCACTTAACCGTATCATCCCTAACCTCATTATCACCAGAAATCAACTTGTAAACATCATAACGAATCTGAGAATCCAAATTTAATTTCTTGGCAGCAACATTAAACTGCTCAAAGAGCAACTGCTTTTCCTCCTCAACCTTAGCCTCCTTCTTTGCAGTCTCCTCGTCCCAAAACTCCTCATAACTAAAATCACCAGACTTCAAGTCATCAAAAACATTAAACAAAAACTTCTTCAGCTCATCAGGCCAGGACTTCTCAATCTCATCTTTGTATTTCTTAACCCCCTCAATAAAACGAGAGTCTATGTTCTTTCTTTCGCCGCTGATAACCCTCACCAATTCAGTCTTAACAAACCTAGGAACACGCTTCAAATTCCAAGCCTCGCGCTTCAAAATCTCCTTAAACTCACTCCTCGCAGCCTGAGAGCTGGCAACAAAACCAGAAACACACACGTGCTCAGCCTTCCTGCCAGAAATCTTGGCAAGAATCTGCTCGTGCATCCTGCGCAAAAACTCATACTTATCCTCAATCTTCAAAATATCCATATAACCCTGCAAAGCAAGATTCAAACCAAAAGGAGTAGGAACAGAAGTCTCAAGCTCAACAATTTTTATAGAGCCCTTCTCAATACCCTCCAAAACCTTTTTAGTATTTTCAATATCCATCAAATCCTCAAGGCATTCGCGCCTCGCTTCTTTCAGAATGCCAAAATCAGGATCAAGCTGCTTCAGAGCGCTCATCAAAATCATAGAACTAACTTGCTGGCGGCCAACACGCTTCTGACGACCCATATAATTACGCAAAATCATCAAAGAACGCGTAGCACAATGCCTAAAACGACGCTTAAACACCTCAGACTTCTCAATCGCAGCATTCATCACCAAACCAAGCTTCTCAGCCTTCAACAACCTCAAAGCCTTCAAAGGATTAAGCTTCTTACCACCAGAAATGTAAAAACCATTATCATTAATCCCGAGCTCAACATCCTTATGCTCAGTCCTGCTAATAGCAAAAGCAACAGCCCTAGACAAGCAATCATTGACGCGCCTGCCAAACAGGCTGTGAAAGATAATCTTTTCCTCAGTCCCTTCCTTGTAAAACTCAACAAGAACAACCTTATCATTAGGCATCTTCTTACAATAATCATACTGCTCCTTGAAATACTCGTAAATAGCATTCGCAGCCTTATTATCAACGTACAAATACTCGTGAATGAACTTGACAATAGACGCCTTATTCTCACCAGCACTAAAACGGTCAAGCATCAAACGCCTAAACCTTCCGATTTCATTTGCTAAATCAAAACTCAAAGGCAGCATCTCACTAACCCAGCTAGGAACAGTAGGAGGCCTGTTAGCAGAAGCTGAGACCTGAGCAACCATGCCGCGAGAAAACTTAAACATGTAAGTCTCACCGCCAAGCACAAAAACATCACCAGGCTTCAAACGCTCAACAAAACCCTCATCAAGCATACCCACAGTCTCGTTGCCAACCTTAACCGTGATAAAAGTCTCATCAGGAATAGTACCAACATTAGTCATAAAAATAACACGACCAAGCTTACCACGCTTGCCAATCCTGCCATTCTCACGCCAAATCTTCGCATAAACCCTGCGGTCTTCAAGCTCAGCAAACTCACCAGCAAGATAACTAAGAATCTGATTAAAATCAGACAATTTCAAATCCTTATAACAATAACTCTGCTTGACGACCTTGAACAATTCCTTCTCATCCCAAACCTGCTCCAAACCAAAACCAATCAACTGCTGAGCAAGCACATCCAAAGCATTACAAGGAATATGAACACGATCAATCTTCTTCTCAACAGCACTTTTCAAAAGAACAGAACACTCGACCAGATCATCCCTATCCATAACGATAATCCTAGCCTTGACAGTCTCATGCAAACGATGACCAGAACGACCAGCCCTTTGCAGGAAGCGGGCAACACTCTTAGGTGAGCCCAAACAGATTACAAGGTCAATGTATCCGATGTCAATACCTAATTCAAGCGATGTAGAACAAACAACAGCCTTTAATTCACCATTCCTAAGCTTATTCTCAATCTCCAAACGAGCACGCTTGCTCATACTGCCATGATGAGCACCAATATTACCCAAATAATTCTTAGGAAAACGATTCTTCAAATGATCAACAACACGCTCAGTAGCACTCCTCGTATTAGTAAAAATCAAAGTAGTCTTATGCTTCTGAATCAAATCATCAATCAAAGAATACATAGCATGATGAGCAGCAGAATGAGGAGTATCAATCAAATTGTCAACAGGAGAAAC
>JAHWHB010000086.1 GCA_019323575.1 Candidatus Woesearchaeota archaeon | reverse complement strand
TTGAATGTTTTTCCTTCATCGTTTTCATATGTTGTTGTTCCTTTTAGTGTTTTCCAGTAGCTTTCTGGCTCCATTGTGGCTATTATAATGTTTTTTGTTATTTTTGCTGCTTGTTGGAATAGTTTTGTGTGGTCTTCTAAACTTAGGTAGTGTGTTGAGAATGCTGCTGTGATTAAGTCGAATTGTTCTGTGAATCTTGACAGGTCTGTTATGTTGATGTGGTAATAAGCGATGTCCAGTGGTGTTTCCTGCTCTTTTCTTCTTGCTATTTTTATGAGTTTTTCTGAGATGTCTATGCCTGTGATTTCTGCTTTTGTTGCTTTTGCGAGCATTCGTGTTACGTAGCCTTCGCCGCAGCCGAGGTCTAGGATGCTGTCTGGATCGAGTTTTTCTGCCAGTTCTACTAGTTTTGGCCTTGCTTCTGCATCGCTTCTGTATGTTGGCTCATCTCTGTCCCAGTTTTGTGCTGTTTTGTTGTACAGTTTTCTCACGTCTGAATAGTCTGTCATTTTCCCATTTCTATGAGTTTGTCTCTTGCTTCTATTAGTTCTTGGTCTGGTATTTCTGTTAGGTTGATTGGCACAAAGTTTCCGAAGGTTGTGTCGTAGTGTGTGCCGTAATTTTTCAGTAAGTCTTCTTCGTTAATGAGTCCTTTTTGTACTACTTCTCTGTATATTTGTGTTCCTGGCAGCGGCATTAGTAGTCTTGGTCTTGTGTTTATTCCTGTTTCTTTCACTCCCCTTATTGTTTCTTCTATTGATTGTCTTGTCTCTCCTGGAAGTCCTAATATCAGAAAGCTGAAAGGTCTTAGTCCTGCTTTTTTTGTTTCTTCTATTCCTTTGTAGATCTGTTTTTTTGTGATGTTTTTGTTGCATTTTCTTAAGACTTCTTCACTGAATGATTCTATTCCAAACCTTATTCTTATGCATCCGTTGTCTACTAGAGTTTTGATTGTTTTGTAATCTGCATCGTCTATTCTTGTTTGTATGTCAAACGGAATTCCTGTTTTTTTTATCTGTTCTGATATTCTTATTGCTCTTTCTTTGTCGTAGAGGAATTCTTCGTCTGAAAGATGTATTATTGATGGTTTTAATTTTGCAATTTTTTTTATTTCGTGTCCTGTTCTTTCAAGCGAAAAGCCTCTTAGTCCTGGCATGAGCTTGTAGCAGAAGCTGCATTGGTTGTAGCACCCTCTTGTTAAGCCTAAACTTATGAGTCTATCTTTTGCTTTTTTACTAAATGTTTGCCAGTTTGAATAGTTTAGTTCTGAAAGCGAGTCAAGAGTTTTTGGTATTTCTTCTCTTCCTGTTGTTTTTATCTCGCTTCCTTCCCTGTATAATACTCCTTTTGGGAGTGGTTTGTTTTTTTCTATTGCTTCTATTAGTTTTGTTATGGTTATTTCGCCTTCGCCCGTTACTCCGAAATCTATTTCTGGGAATGTGCGCATTAAAAGGTTGTTTTCTCTGCCGTATGAGCTGATTAATGGTCCTCCTGCGATTATTTTTTTTCCTTTTAGTGTTGGAAGGAAGTTTTTGAAGAAGTTGTAGCAGTCTATGTATGCTGTTATTCCTACTGCATCGCAGGTTTCTAACGGGCTTAAGTCTGGATTTGGGTCATACATTAAGTCAATTACTTCAACATCGTGTTTGTTTCTTAATGCTGCGTCTATGTATCCTATTCCTCCAAGATGATACTGTTTTGGCAAATAAAAACTGTACTGTCTTGGTGGGTTAACCAGTGCGATTTTCATCTTGTCATCTCGTAAACGTACATTTTTATTTGTGGTCCGATTCTGTCTCTTGCGACTATTTTTTGCTTGAAATTATTGTCTTTTGCTATTTTTTCCATTGCTTCTACGTCGCCGATGTTTGAGAATACCATTCTTATTCTGCCGTTTGGTTTTAGGTTGTATTGCATTTCTTGGAAAAATAGTGCAAGTGTTTGGTATTTGTAGTCTTTTAGAGCAACTTCTGCTTGTGTGTCTGGGCAGTCTTGTCTAAATGGTGGGTTTGCTACTACAAGGTCAAATTTTTCCTCTCTTCCTAACGGTCTTTTGTTGATATACTTGTTGAATGCATCTCCGTGTCTGACTTCTATTTGGTTTTCCAGGCCCAATTGTATTGCATTGTATTGTGCGCACAAGTAGGACATTTTGTTAATGTCAATAGCGACTGCTCTTCTTGCGCCTTGTTTTATTGCGAATATCGCGTCTACTCCGCATCCTGTGAACGGGTCTAGTACTTCGTCTCCTTTTTTGACGCCTAGATTGTCGAGGAAGAACAGCGCCGCTTTTGGGTAGTTTGGGTTGAACACTGTTGGGAACAGTGTGAACGGCACTCCATTGACATTGATTTGGTATGGTGCCGTGTGCTGTTCTATTGATCTTACTACTGTTTCTGTGAATGCGTTTACCTGTTCTTCAAGTGCTTTGCTTCTCATTTTTAGCTCCAAACACTTCTGGCATTTTTTCTTCGAGATACTTAACTACGCCCGGGCTTTTGTGGTCGCATTGAAAGCAGATTTGCAGCGCTCTGTTTGAGATGTCTCTTTCGTTTAAGCGATGGCTGACGTGGTTTACACCCATGTATTTTCTTTCTTCTTCCAGTGCTTCCATTGTCAGGTTTCTGTATTTGTGGATTTCCAGATCTGGATCCACAACGCGCGAACAGGTTTTGCAGCTGAGATATGCTCTTTCTAGGCTCATTTTCCTGCCTCCTAAAACTCGTAGTTGAATCCTACGCTTACTCTGTGTTCTGTTTTGAGGTCTGGGAAGATGTCCATCTCGTACATGATTTTTAGTCCGAGTTCTTCTATTTCTGTTCTCAGTCCCATTGTGATGTAGTTTGTGTTTGTCGCAAGGTTTCTGTTGAACTTGAAGCTTGGTGTGACGTCTTTTACGAAGAGGTGGTCTCCTGCGTTTATTGCTACGTTGCAGTATCCTCTGTTGTTGTGTATGTATCTGATGTCTATTGCCATTCCTCCTGTTTTCTTGCCTGTTGCTGTGTCTGCTCCGGTTAGGTCAAAGCCTCCTAGGAAGAAGGGGAATGTTGCTTCTGATACTTTGCTTGTGCAGTTGATTCCGCTGTCTGTTGCTGTGAATACTGCTCTTGACTTTTTGCCGTAGACTCCTGGTCCTGCCATTAGTCTTGCGTCTAGGAAGTCTCCGTCTCCTATTCTCAGGTGTGAGTATAGTGTTATGTTTTCTGAGAGTTTTCTTGTGTATGATGTGTTTGCTTCCCAGTCTTTGTTGAAGTCTCCTCCTCCGCCTAGGCTGAAGAGGTTTCCTGCGAATTCTACGAATGCTACTCCTCTTGCGTTTTTGTCTGAGTCGATTGTTGCTTCCAGGCTTAGGAAGTCGCTTATTTTTGTTCCTGCGACTGCTGTTCCTACGTGATGGTCTTCTGCTAGGAATTGGTATTCTAGTCCTGCGAAGTGTCCGTTGCTTCTTAGCACTGCTAGTGCTCTGGCTACATCGCTGTCTTTTCTATGCCTGTATGAGAGGTTTATTCTGAAGTTTTTGTCTTCTATGTTTGCTCCTATGTCTGCTTTGTTGTTTGAGCCTTCTAGGAAGAGTTTGTGTTTGTCGTATGATAGTATTCCCTGTAATGTTGGATCCCTGTTTGTTTCTACTGAGATTCTTGCTTCTGTTCGTACTGGTTTTGGTTCTTCTGCCAGTGCGCTTCCTGTGTACAGGGCTGCTGTTGCTAACGTTGCTGCTGCTAGTTGTTTTAGTCGTTTTAGTATTGTCATTTTCACCACCAAGGAATAGTATTAAGTACAACATATTTATACTTTTTTATTAAACTATATACATTAGTATAAACATTTATACTTTTCAGATAGTTTTAAATACTTCCTCGTCTTAAACTGTGTTATGAAGCGTAAGATTGTGAAGCAGGGCGCTGCCACTTTGATGGTCTCTCTGCCTGCGAAGTGGGCGAAAAGGTTTGCT
>JAHWHB010000017.1 GCA_019323575.1 Candidatus Woesearchaeota archaeon | reverse complement strand
TGACGTTGATGCTTATGTCTTGTGCTAAGGAGACTGATGATTTGCCTCCTTTGCCGCCTCCGCCTGGCGGTGATGCTGGTGTTGGCAGGGCTGTTGCCGGCATGGCTATTTCCTTGCCTAATTGGGCTGCTCAGGCCAGGAATGTCGCTCTTGCTCCTGCAAAGCCTTATTATGGTGATGGTGTTGTTGTTAGTGTTTCTGATTTTGATTATATTTATAAGAATGGTTATTTTTTTAATTCTAAGTTGCGTTCTTGGGAGAAGTTTGATCTTCAGGGCGAGCTTGTTCAGGATTGGTTGAAGGGCCAGGGTGTTGCGAGTGTTGCTGTTACTGCTGACAAGTTTGAGACTGGTGATAATTATTTGGTTGTTTACGCTTGTAAGAAGGTTGGCAAGGACTGGGATTGCAATAATAAGAAGTGGATGCTTGTTACTTTTAATGTGATGGGTGCTGCTGGCGGCATCACTCCTGAGATGGAGAATGTTGACAAGTTTGTTGTTAAGAGCATCTCTCCTTTTGAGCTTATGAGCACTTTTGCTGAGAAGGATAACTTTTTGGACATCAATGTTATTCGCTATGATGGAAAGTACAAGGGTCCCGCGCCCGATGGTCTTATTGTTTTGGTTCACGTGTTTGAGTTTAACAGCCGCGCGGATGTTGATTCCACTATTAATAATCCTGAGTTGTTCAGGGATATTGTTGTTAAGGGTTGGAAGACTCATATAGGTCATAATCTGGCTGTTTTCCTTGATGAGAACGACCATCGTATTGCTGTGTGGACTTCAGGCAAGGTTATTGTTTATGTTGAGAGCTTCCAGAAGGAGGCTGCTAATAAGGAGGTTATTGAGGGTTACTTGGCCAAGTATCCTTCTGATCTTGTAAAGCCATGAAAAAGTTTTTGTTTTTTGTTTTGTTGCTGTTTTTGCTAGTTTCGTGTGCTAAGGAGGACCTCCCTCCAACTCCGCCGCCTCCTGGTGGAGAGGCTGATGTTGGTCGTGCTATTGGCGGCGTTCCTATTGCTGCTGCTTTGCCTGCTTGGGCTGCTCGTATTCTTTATACTGATATTAGTCCTGAGCGTCCTCGTTTTGGTGATACTGTTGTTGTGACTGTTGAGAAGCCTTCTACTTTTCAGCGTGATTTTCTTGTTTTTTCTGAGGCTTATGTTTTGAATAAGAAGGTTCCTAGTTATTTGTTCTGGGAGAAGGTTAATGCTGATTCTTCTTTGAGCGGTTCTATTACTCAGAAGTGGGCGAGGAATAAGGCTGTGTTTAAGATTCCTATTACTCAGGAGCGTTTTACTAGCGGTCTTGATTATCTTGTTGTTTATTGGTGTGTTGATTCTGGCATGCGTGATTCTCAGGGTAAGAAGATTTGGGAGTGTAATGGCAACAAGTGGGGTCTTGGTGCTTTTGATGTTGTTACTGAGGCTTATCCTGACTTTTTGATTGAGAAGGATATTGAGAATAATCGTTTTAAGGGTTCTGCCAAGGTGACTCCTCAGTCTTTTGTTAATGTTCAGGTTTCTTCTGGCGTGTTTGGTAATGCGTATGCTGCTTCGTATCTTGACTTGCTGAGTGTTATGACTAATGTTACTGTTGTTGAATTGTTGGATGTTGCTCAGTTTAAGAAGGACTTGTCAAAGGATATTGCTAACTTGTCTGCTGGTTGGACTACTAAAGGCGGCAATGTTTGTGGTTTCTTGAATGTTGGTTCTGGTTTTGTTTCGTTTTCGTGGTTGAGCGGGTATTATTGGGTTACTGTTAAGAGTTCTGGCAATGTGCTTGATGAGGCTAAGATTGGCAATTATGCTAAGTTTAAGCCTCCTAAGTATCAGTCTAATTGTAATTTGTTGAATGAGTTGAAGACTATTGCTAATATTAGTGAGGGCTGCGGTAATCTTATTGTTGAGGCTGGTGAGGAGTGCGAGCGCAATGCCCAGTGTGCTGAGGAGGAGGTTTGCAGGGATTGTGTTTGTGTTATTCCTTCTGTCTGTGGCAATAATGAGACTGAGTATGGCGAGGATTGCGAGTCTGATGCTGAATGTGAAGAGAATGAGATTTGTTCTGACTGCAAGTGTATTCCTGCTGGTTGCGGCAATAAGCTTTTGGAGGAAGGAGAGGAGTGCGAAGCTCATAAGGATTGCGATGAGGGAGAATATTGCATTGATTGCGAGTGTATTGCTTCATCTTGCGGTGATGAATTCTTGACTCCTGATGA
>JAHWHB010000085.1 GCA_019323575.1 Candidatus Woesearchaeota archaeon | reverse complement strand
TTCGTGTGACAACTAAAGGTGTTAAGGAGGAGGAGCTTGTTGATTTGAAGAAAGCTATCCAAGAGGCTGTTTCTCGTTATCATATTGAGGGTGTTGTTACTGGTGCTGTCCGCTCTAGGTATCAGGCTGATAGAATTCAGCGTATTTGTGATGAGCTTGGTTTGAAGTGTGTTAATCCGTTGTGGATGATGAATCAGGTTGAGTTGTTGAGGGAAGTCGTTAAAAAAGGCATTCGTGCTGTTATTACTGGTGTTTTTGCTGAGCCTTTTGATGAGAGTTTTCTTGGGAAGGAGATTGATGATAGGATGATTGTTGAGCTTTCTAAGCAGCAGAATCCTGCTGGCGAGGGCGGGGAGATTGAGACTACTGTTGTTGATGCTCCTGTTTTCAAGAAGCGTATTAAAATTACTAAGAGTTCTGTTTCTTTTGAGAAGTTTAGTGGTGTTTTCAGGATTGAGGATGCTGTTTTAGAATCTAAAGTTTAGTCCGAAGTAGTCCGCCATTGCTTGTGCTAATGGTTTTTCTTCTGGCGGCACTCCTTGCTCTGCTAGTTGTTCTAGTCTTGTTTTTGCGAATGGTGTTAGCCAGTCTCTGTGGTGGTCTAGAACTGATATGTATATTCTTATTCCTCTGTTTTGAAGCTGCTCTGTTATGTATGCTTTTTGTTGTATTGTTGCTTGTTGTACTGGTGTTTGTATGTCTTCACTCATTTTTTTTCCCTCCAATTTTTTTGTTTGGGATTTTTATTTAAAGGTTTGTTTCTTTGAGTATTTTTTCCAGTCTTTCTTGTACTGTTCCGACTGGTATTCTTATTACTTCGTAGCCTAGGTATTTGTAGATTTGTTCTAGTTTTTGTGCAAGTTTTACTGCTTCTTCGTGGTTTTCCCTTCTTACTTCTGTTTTTTCTGTGGTTCCGAGTGTTTCTATGAGGAAGACTTTTTCGTATTTTCTGGTTTTTGCTTCTTGAAGAAGTCTTTTGTAGATTTCTGTTCCTGGTTGTGCGTATGCCAGTCCGTCTGGTGCTCCTCTGTCTATGAAGACTCTTTCTGCCTCTTTTGGTATTCTTTGTTCTCTTTGTATTTGGAGGTCTAGGATTTCGTCTTGGAAGTCCGGTTCCGTCCATGGTTCTGGTTGTCCTTGTGCCTGTCTTAGTTTTATGTGGTCTTCTGCTGCCTCTTTTATTATGTGTTCTCCTTGTTTTTCTAGTGCCAGTATTAAGGTGCTTTTTCCTGTCCCTGGTCCGCCAGTTAGTATGTATTTTTTCATTGTAGTCACCTCAACGCATATATTGTAGAATATAGATATTAATTTGTGTTGTAGAACATTCTACAACAATAAAATTGAACAATAAAGTATATATATTTAGAGAAGATAAATGGTTGTATGAGAGCGCTTTTTTTGGTTATTTTGACAATTCTTCTTATTGGTTGTACTTTGCAGGAAGCTGAGGTTAATCAGATTTTGGTTGATTTGGATAATATGGGAAAGAGTCTTGACCAGCTTGAGAACCTTGCTCAGAGGCAGGATTTTGATGGGTTTAAGCAGAATGTTGAGTTGGCTAATGTCTCGCTTGAGAACATTCGGGCGTGGGTTGATGTTGCTGATGAACGGGGAGAGGATAAGGCGTTTATTATTAGGGTGAAGAATGATTATGAGTATTTGAGTATTCAGTTTGAGACTTTGATTCTTAATGCTGATGTTGTTCAGAAGTTGGAGGCTGCTAAGCCTTATATGGAGGAGCTTAAGCAGAAGAATGTTGAGCATCTTGATGTTGCAATATCATTAATGGGTGATATTCTTGTTTTGATTGATAAAATAAGTGCTAACATTGATGAGATGGAGGCTGCTGCGGATAAGATGACTGCGGAGGATAGGAAGTTGTTGAATTCTGATGAGGCTTTGTCGAAGATGCGTTCTTTTGAAAAGGATGTAAGCCAGAGAAAGGGTGAGTTTCAGGGGCTGAAGAATCAGTTGCAAGATATCAGGAAAAGAATGAATTGATTCTGTTGAAGATTTCTCTTCAAAAGTTTTAAAAACCTGTTTTGTATACTGTGATAAAAGGAGGTTTTTGAGATGCAGTCGCCGCAAAAGGTTCTTGAGAAGATTGGTTTGAGTCCTAATGAGATTAAGGTTTATCTGATGTTGAATGATTACGGTTCTTCTAAGGCAGGTAAGATTGCTAAGACTGCTGGCATGGATCGTTCTAGCTGTTATAATGCTCTTGTTAATTTGCAGGAAAAGGGTTTGGTTAGCTATGTTTTGATTGGCAAGGTTAAGTGGTTTCAGGCCACTGGTCCGAAAAGGCTTTTGGAGTTTTTGAGGGAGCAGGAGGAGGATGTTAAGGAGATTTTGCCTGCTCTTGAGGAGCGTCATAAGGCTGTTAAGATTACTGGCCAGGTCAGGTTGTTTAAGGGCGTTAAGGGCGTTAAGGCTGTTTTTCAGGATATTATCAGGACTGGCAAGAATAATTGTTGTTTTGGTAATGAGAGCCAGCTTGAGGAGCGTCTTCCTGATTATCAGCCTCAGTTTGTGAGGCAGCTTAAGGAGGCGGATATTTTTGTGAGGGAGATTGTTCGTGAGGGCAGGGACACTCCTACTAGTAATCCTAAGGCTACAAAGTTTGTTCCTTCGAATGTTGAGAGTCCTGTTGTTACTAATATTTATGGTGATAAGATTGCTTTGATTATTTGGACTGAGATTCCTGAGGCGCTTATTATTGAGAATGCTGCAGCTGCGAAGGCTTATCAGAACTTTTTTGATTTTATGTGGGAGCATGCTGGCGATAATCGAAAAAGAGTTAAATAAGTGTTTTTTTCAGTGGTTTATGGGGTTGTTTGACATGAAATGGGCTGTTTTGTTGATTTTCTTGATTAGTTGCGCTCCTGTTGTGCAGGAAACTGTTACCAAGCCTGTTGTTGAGGAGAAAGTTGTTATTCCTCAGCCTGCTGTAGAGCCTGTGGTTGAGCCTGTTATTGAGGCTGAAAAAACCCCTGTTGTTCAGAAGGAACCAGAACCGGTTCAGAAGACTTGTATGCAGTTTTGCGAGGATAATTGTCAGGCCACTGCACAGATTTCTTGTTCTCAGGTTGAGCGTGCTAAGTGCAGGGATATTTGTTTTGATGATCCTGTTATTGATGATTCTGCCTGCACTCAGGCTTGTGCTTATTTAAGCCAGCCTAATGTGTGTAAGTCTCAGATGGAGCGTTTTTGCACTGCTAATTGCGTGAAGGTTTGTCATTAGCGTTTCATCATTATTAGCGGCGCTATGTTAAGGAGTTTTCTTATCCAGTTTGCTGTTATCACTCTGTATTTGATTATTGCTGGTGCTTTTTTTGTTTGTTTGAATCCGAATTTTGTGTAGAATGGGATTAGTTTTTCTGTTGTCATTAGGTATGCTTTTGGGTGTTTTTTCAGTACTGTTTTCATTAGTTTTGTTGCGTTTCCTTTGTTTCTGTATGGTTTTTTTGTGATTATCATTGATAGTTCTGTTGTTCCGTTCCATTTTTTTATTCCGCAGAATGAGATTAGCTTGTCGTTGTTGTATAGTGCGTAGACTTTTGCGCTTGTTGTCGGGTATGGCAGGAATCTTTCTTTTAGTATTAACTTTAGTGTTTCCGGAGATTTGTGCATGCTGGTTTCTTTTATTTGCATTTTTTAGAACTTTAATTGTGGACCTGCTTTTTTTCCTATTTTTTTCATTAGTTTTTCAGGGCTTTCGCCTTTGAGCATTTTTACTAGTTTTTTTGACTGTTTGTATTGTTTTACCATGTCTCTTATTTCGCTTGTTGATACTCCTGAGCCTTTTGCTATTCTTTCTATTCTTTGCGCGTCTATTATATCCGGTTCTTCTAGTTCTTTTTTTGTCATTGAGTTCATTGCGTGTTTCCATTTTTTGAGTTTGCCTTCTTGTACCTGCAGCGCCTCTTTTGGGAGTGATATTTGTCCGAATCCTGGGACCATTTCGAGTATTTTTCCCAGTGGTCCCATTTTTGACATTGCTTCCATTTGATTGTATAAATCTATGAGATTAAACTCTCCTTTCAATAATTTCTTTTCTATGTCTTTTGCTTCTTCTTCTGTTATTGCTTCTTTGGCTTTTTCCAGCAGTGCTTCTAGGTCTCCCATTCCTAGTAGTCTTCCTACGAATCCTTTTGGGTTGAATTGTTCGAAGTCGTCTACTTTTTCTCCGACTCCTATGAATTTGATTGGTGCTCCTGTGACTGCGCAGGCGCTTAAGGCGCCGCCTCCTTTTGCTGTGCCGTCCATTTTGGTTACTATTACTCCTGTTATTGCTCCTGCTTCGTGGAACGCTTTTGCTTGTGATTGTGCTGCTTGTCCTATGTCTGCTGATATGACTAGGAGGGATTCGTCTGGTTTTGCTGTGTCGTGGACTTTTTTGAGTTCCTCGATTAGGTCTTGTGATAGTGCGTCTCTTCCTGCTGTGTCTATTATTAGCAGGTCGTATTTTTTGTATTCTGGCTCAAAGTGTTTGTAGATTTTGATTGGGTCTTTTTCGCCTTTTATGATGAATACTGGTGCGTTTATCGCTTTTCCTACCTGCATTAATTGGTCTGTGGCTGCTGGTCTGTGCACGTCTAAGCCTAAAAGTGCTACTTTTTTGCCTCTTTTCATGAAGTGTTTGGCTAGTTTTCCTGCTGTTGTTGTCTTGCCAGAGCCGAATAGTCCTATTAGCATGATTTTGTTTGGGAGTTTGTCTCCTAGTTTGAGTTCTGATTTTTCTCCGCCTAGGAATTTGGTTAGTTCTTCGTAGACTATGTTGATTAGGTGTTCTTTTTTTGTTAGTGCTCCTGGTGTTTCTTCTTTTAGGATTCTGTCTTTGATTCTTTGTGTTAGTTCAAAGACTAGTTTTACGTTTACGTCTGCTTGTAATAGTGCTCTTTGTATGTCTTTTACTAGTTCGTTGATTAGTTTTTCATCTACGAAAAGCGATTTTGCTATTTTTTGCAGTGTTCCTTTCAGGCTTTCAGAAAGCTTTTCCAAAACCATGTTGAAAATGACTGATTAAGGGTTTATAAAGGTTGACCTTTCTTTTGGTTTATTTTTCTTTTGCAGCGTGTATCGCATGCTCTATGATAGAAGGTGTCCAGCCTTTGCCTGCCAGTTCTATTCTTATGTCGTGGACTTTTTTGTTTTTGTCTAGTTGTCCTTTTACGTATGCTATTAGTTCTGGTGGTGCTGGGTGTATGTGTTCTTCTTTTTTGTATTCTTTTTCTTCTTTTTTGGGTTTGTAGTGTGATCTTAGCCAGAGTATTAGTATTACGATTAGTATGAGCAGGAAGATGTTTACTCCCAAGAGTATTAGGAGGTATGATGGCATTTCTTCTTCTGTTGGTGCTGGGTTTTCAAGTGTCGGCGCGACTTGCATTCCTGTTATTTTGTCTGTTGCGTCGTCTAGTCTTTGTGTTGCTCTGTCTATTGCTGTTTGTAGTGCTGCTACTTGTGCTAGTGTTGTGAACTGCATGTTTTCTATGCTTGTTTGCAGTTTTGTGAATTCTCTCATGTGTTGTTCGTTGTATGCTGCTAATTTTGTTTCCATGTGTGAAACGTTTCCGCCTAGTGATGTTGCTGCTTCCTGCAGTCTAAGAATGTGTATGTTGTCTAGCGGGAAGTCGCTTAGTCTTACGATTCCTTTTGTGTAGTTTGATTCCAGATTTTCTGCTGCGAATGCTGTGGTCGCCAGTATTAATACCAGCAACAGTATCCTCTTTTTCATCAGGTCTTGAACAGTACCAAAGGTATTTAAACCTTATGTTGGTTTTTAGCTTCTATATTAGGGGCTGTCTGCTAGTGGTAGGCTACACCCTTGGGGACTTTGCCAAGATGGGTGTGACGCGAGTTCGATTCTTGCCAGCCCCATATGATAATTGGAGTAGGAACTGCAAGGAAGTTTGGTCGTTCTGTTGTTAGTAGGTTTAAGGACGGAGAGTTGTATGTTAAGGTGCCTAAGCTGAAGTCTGCGACTGTTGTTGCTGGTTTTACCCCTCCTGCTGATAATTTTTTGGAGTTGGTGTTTGTTCTTGATGCTTTGAAGCGTTTGAAAGCAAAGGTTAATCTTATCATTACTTATTTTGGTTATGCTAGGCAGGATTTTCCTGTTGTTGGAGAGGCTGGTTCTGCTGAGGTTGTTGCAAGGATTCTGAAAAGTTATGTGAAGAATATTGTTGTTTTTGACTTGCATAGCTCTAAGGTTCAGAGGTTTTTGAAGTGTAAGAATATAATTCCAGTGAAACTTTTCTTGCCTTTTGTGCCTAAGGATGTGGTTTTGGTTGCTCCTGATGAGGGCGCTGTTCCTCGCGCAAGGTTGTGGCAGAGGTTTTTGCGTGTTCCTGTTGTTTGTTTGAGGAAGCGTCGTGTTTCTGGCAGGGTTGAGATTGTTGGTATGGAAGGCAGTGTTAAGGGCAAAAATGTTTTAATCGTTGATGATATGATTGCTGCTGGCAGTACTGTTGTTGAGACTGCCAAGTTGTTGAAAAAGTCTGGTGCTAAGGATATTTTTGTTGCTGTGACTCATGGTCTGTTTTGTGATGGTGCTTTGTCTAAGCTGTCTAAAGCTAATATTAAGAAGGTTTTTGTTACTGATTCTTTGCCTCAGAAGAAGCACAGGTTGTTGAAGGTTGTTTCTGTTAAAGGGCTTCTTGGATAATCAGGATGTTTTCAAAAATCTTATAAACTTCAAGAAAATTTAACTCTTTATGGATATTTCAATTTTTTTCGCTAGACTCTGGGGCAGTTTCTTTATTATTTTTGGTTTGCTGTTTATTATTACGAGGCAATTGGGTAAGACTATAGAAATGACGAAGGATAAAGCGTTTGTTATCTCTACTGGTTACATTACTTTGATTATGGGGTTGGTTACAGTTATTCTGCATAATGTTTGGGTTGCGGATTGGAGGGTTGTTATTACTGTTCTTGGCTGGTCTACTTTAATCAAAGGAATTATGAAGATTGGATTTCCAGAGCATATTCGTAAACAGGCGCAAAGGTTCAAAAAGAAACAAGTACTCAGTGCTATCATTCTTTTATTTTTGGGTGCGTGGCTTTTTTGGATGAGTTTTGTTTAAGCATTCTATTTATCAAAAAGATTAATAAAACTTAATATGCTTCCTTGTAATATGAAGTCAATCAAAGAACTCAAGAACCCTGATTTTATTGAAATTAATGGTGAAAAGTTTCAGGTAATAAACAATACAAGCTTATTGTATCATACGGATAAGAATGAGTTGGAGATGGTTGTTGAATTGATTAAGGTTGGAGAGAAGCAGATGACTCCGAATTACAGGTTGACCTACATTTATGAACGGCCTGATGAAAGGAAATTTTTTGTTTTTGATGCAAATAGGTGGAAAGAAATGGAGATAAAGAGTATAGCATATGAATGAATACTTTAAAATGAGGAAGGAGAATTGGAAAAAAAGTTTTAAACACAAATTAGAAACAAATAAAGATATACATAAAGCAATGTGTGATTTCATTAGTGAATACATCTATTTTTCTGGATCTGTAAAGGAAATAAAATCTAGAAGCAGAAAGATGCT
>JAHWHB010000084.1 GCA_019323575.1 Candidatus Woesearchaeota archaeon | reverse complement strand
GCGGAGCAACAGGAGGCTACCAAACAGGAGCAGGATATCTAGGAGGAGGGGTGCCCTGGTGCCAAGACCCGCTCAAAATAAAAGAATGGTCGCCAGCACTAAAAAAAGTATCAGAATCATCAGGAATTTCAATAATGCCAAACATAAAAGACTCACTAATACTCAGCACATTATGCTTATGTTTACCAGGAATAGTGTACAACGTGGAAAAACTAAGACAGGTACACTGCTTCAGAACAGTATGTTTGTATGATTACACAAAACAACAAGGCTACCCGGTAGACTACTGCGACGAAATGCACGACTACTTCGTATGCACGTTCGTAGTGGGAGAAATATTCAGCATGCTGCCATTCGTAGGATTCTTTGACAAACTAATAGACATGGTAGTCACGTTCATATCAGACCCAGTAGCACTATTCACAACAGCACTAGGAGGAATATGCGAAAACCTATGCGAAGACAAAGCAGAACCAGTACCATTAGAATTAATCGCGTTCATAGGCTGTGCATTACTCAAAACACTTTCAGTCATAATGGAATCAACAGCAGCAATCAAAAAAATGACAGACACAGAATCAGACTTCGGCAAAGCACCAGGAGGCCAATACTGCGACAGAGTAGAAAAAATCAAAGAAGAAATAGAAAAGAGCAAACAAGAATGAAAAAGATAATCGTTGCAATAATAATTGTATTAATGCTTGCACAAGTTATGGCAGCTGATCTGCCGGCAGGATGGGAAGAAAATCCTGATAAATCTATAACTCCTGAAAGATATCCTCTACAAAGATTTAAGCCAATAACGGCAGGACAATATGAAGGATACTACGAACGCACATATCAAGTAGGAACGGCGCAATATAGAGAAATCTATAACCCTAACACAAATACAAGAGTAACTTACGATTCAGATAATAAAGCCACATATTTATGGGATTACACAACAAGCGAAGGATACTCATCAAGCAATCCGATTTTTAAAACTGAACAAACAAGATTCGAAACAAAACCCGCACCAGCTCCATCTCCAACGCCAAGCCCTGCACCTTCACCAGCACCCTCTTCAGTTACAAGTCCTGCGCCGGCGCCATCCTCAACTCCTGCACCAGCAGGCACTTCTCCATCAGAAGCATACAAAACCTGGACAAAGAGCGCGTTGCACGAAGGAAAATACATTTCTCCTCCAAGAAGAGAAGGAACAGATAACTATCAAACAATATACGATCCTGAAACCCGTGAAGCATTAATTTACAAAAATGGAGAACCGGTTTCTTATGAAAAATATGATGCGGCTGGAAAGGTTGAAGAAAAAAAGCCAGTCACAATAGAAAGTGAAGAATACAAAATATTTGTAGGATGGTACTCGGAACCTGTACCTGCTGAAGGTCCCTCTCCGGGCGCAGCAGGACCAACAGGAGAAAAACCGGCAGAAGGACCATCACCGGAAAAACCAGCTGAAGGAGAGAAAGAACCAGAAAAAGAACTCGAAGAACCACCAGAACAAGGAGTTGTACAAGGAGCAATAGGAAAAACACCAGGCGCAGGAACAACAACACCAGAAGCAAAACCAGGCACAAAATACTACATCAACCCAGCAACAGGAACAATATACGACAAAGAATACAAAGGAACAAATGAAGTTCCAGAATCAATAGTCAGAGAGGCAAACGACAGAGGAGGAATAACAAACGTCCAAGGAGACGCCAGAACCGGCTACACATACACCTTCGCATCAAAAACAAAACTAGACGAAGGACTTCTAGAAGACTATAGAGTTAAAGAAGATGTATCAATCAAAGTAAACCCAGACGGCTCAGAAGAAAAAACAGTAGAAACAACAACAGAAAGAAGAACAGGAATCGTAGAAAGAGCAAAAGAGCCATGGGAGTACGCAGGCAAGGAAAAAGTAACAGAAAAAAAAGACAAGGACAAAAATATAGAATACACAGAAACAACAAGCTACGCACCACCAGAAATAGACGAAAAAACAGGAAAAGTAAAAACACCTCCAAAACCAATCTCAATCCAAAGAACAGTACACACAGTAGACCCTGAAACAAAAGAAAAAAGACCAACAGAAGTACAAGTAAGAGACCCAGAAACAGGAAGCCTGCTATATGTAGCACGAACAGACGGAACACAACTAGAAGGAGCAGCACTAAAAGAGCACTTATACTCAAATTACGACAGCAAAAAAGCAGAAGCGGCAAACAAAGCCACAGCACTAAGACAGTTAGAACAACCCAGACAAACAAATTTGGAAAACGCAGAAAGAAACCTTGCTGAAAAAAATAGATTAGCCGATGAAAAGATAGATGAATGGGACAGGGCAATAAAAGAAGGCAAATCAGAAGCTGAAATAGAAAGACTCCATAAAGAATCAGTTGAAGCAAGCACAGCCTTAGAAAAGGCTGTTGAAGAAAAAGAAAAAGCAGAGACTGAATTAGAAGAACTAAAAGAATCTGAGGAATATAAAAAAGCACAGGCAGAAGCAGATGCTGCGGCAGTTGAAGTAACAGAGGCGCAAAAAGAAGCGGACAATGCAGGAAAGGGTAAAGACGGCAAACCAAAAGAAGCAACAGACAAAGAAAAAGACGGAGCAAACGGAAAAGCAATATCGGAAGGCTCAGGATTCTGGGCAACACTAAAACTAATGGGAACAGCAAGAGTGTTCGGCAAATTCCTAAGAGCATACGACACATACTCAGGACTAAGACAATACTCAGCAATAGGACTAGGAAACTACG
>JAHWHB010000083.1 GCA_019323575.1 Candidatus Woesearchaeota archaeon | reverse complement strand
TAGAACAAAACTGGGAACAAGTAATACTGAGAAAGCTCCAAAACAATGAATACGTAGAACTAATTTCAGTTCAGCTGATGGGAAAAAAAGTATCAGTAAGCGTGGATGACAGAGGAGAAAGAAAAATATGGGACGAATTCCCACCACACACAACCTACGATGCAAGAACACTTGTAAAAAGAATATTCGAGCTGGCAGGAGTCATGGCAGACCCTTAGCAACAACATAACCCCTGTCCAACAGCATACGAGCAACATAAGCAACATCCTCCTTAGAAACATGAGCAACAGCCTGCTCAATATCAGAAGGCTGCAAATTATAATCTATCTCATTCAAAACCCTCTTAATATCAAAATGACTGGCCTTATGAATCAACTGCATCTTATACGCATACCTAAAAGTTTCAAGAATCTCCTTGCTGATACCTTTCAAGGCAATCTGGCCAAGAGTTTTCAAATACTCCTTTTCAACATCAGGAAAGCAATCAGGTTCTGCTTCCACTCTTAAAATAACCTCTCCTGCGTTGCCAGTATAAGACAAACCAATGCTATAACTATAACAAATATTTTTTTTATCCCTTAGTCTCCTGTTCAAAGGACCAAAATCCTCACTTAAATACTCAAACAAAAAAGTCTTGGCAATATTCTTCTGCAAAGGAAGAGCGGAAAGAGCAGGAAGCTGATGAGCAATCTTGACAAAAGGCTTCTCAATCTTACGCCTAGAAAACTCAACACGCTTCTCCAAAACGCGCTCTTTGGGCAATTTAACAGGCTTAACAATTTTCCCGCGCTTAATTCTATCAAAAATAAGAAGGCCTTCTTCAAGCTCAGAGTTCAAATCACCAGAAACATACAAAAAAGCATTGCAAGGAACATAAAAACTGCCAAAAAAATCACAACAAGCAAACACATCAATCTTATCAATATTCAAACGACTGGTTTTGTTATCCGAAAACATCCTATCATGCTTAGGCGACAAAATAGAAAAAATACGCTCATCCAATCTTGCCTCTGCGCAATTATCTTCATTTAATTCCTTATTAACCGAACCCAGCTCACGATCAAGCCACCTGATGTGAGGCCTAGAAAGAACCCTGCTCAAATTTTTCAAAACATTCGGCAAGTGTTCAGGAAAAAAACAGCTAAAATAGTACATTGTATTATCAAAACCAGTAAAAGCATTGCACTTAGCATAATTCAAAATCCCCTTTTTACCATAAATCCTGCTGCCTGATGCCTGAAGGTGCTCCAAAACATGACTAATCTCAGGAATAGAATCATGAACCCAGCCTGCTTTCACAATCAAATAAGCAGCACACTCCCCGATAGGCTTTCTCTCAATAAAAACCCTCAAACCATTCTTCAAAACCCTACGCTCAAAGTCCATCAAAAGAGCGATTAAGCAACCCAATATAAAACTTTCTTAAGTGACCACTGTAAAGTGCAAACTAATAAAAAGGGCTGCAAAATAAGCACGAACATGACGCTATGGGAAAAAATAAAGACAGGAATAGCAACAACAACCCTTGCATTGTCCCTTCTATACGCAGGCTGCAAAACAGAAACACCAAAACTAGAACAATACCCATTATCAACAGTCGCAATAGACCCACAATACATAGCAAAAAAAAGACAACAAACCATAGAAGAAATCGCCAAAGAAGCACCATACATAGGACACATATTCTACTTTCATGAAACACAAAAAGAAAGATACATCCAGGCATTAATGAACGATTACGGATTCCCAAAAAAAGGCTGCGAAATGCTATGGGAAGAAATAGACAAAAGAAAAGACCAAGCATTTGCACTGACAATAATGCCAAGAGATTATATGGGCAAAGGAAAAAAATCCTATGTTTTCGTGTTTCAAAAATCTTTCGAAGAACTAAGAAAAAAAGAGGACCTGGAAAGCTTTATCGTTGATCACGAAGGCAAACACGCAGAAGACAACGCGACAGGAGTAGAACTCTGCGGACAAAAAATCACACCAGACCAAATAGACCAAATCCCATTATACTCCCAAATAATTGAGTTAAGGGCATTCGACAACCAATATCTACAAATAGAACAAGGAAGACAGGTATCAATACCGTGCGGAAACTTCATCAAACTCAGACACTTCCTGCTATTCTGGGCCTTGTTCAACCAAAAAGACAAATACGCAAAAGACACAATAATAAAAACAAAATACCTTCCTTTAATAGATTTCATGACAGGCGAAATAGAAATGTTTGGAAAGGAATAAATCACAAACCCAGTTTCTTCGCAAGCTCCTGAGCCTCAGCATACTGCTCATGAGTGCCAATATCAATAATATGATTGCTAACCTCATACTCAAACACCATACCCTTATCAATCAACAATTGAATAGCATCAGTCAACCAATACTCGCCCTTATGCCTGGGCTCCACCAGCGTACAAGCATCAAAAATCTCCCTAGGCATGACAAAAACACTAAAACTAGCCAATTTAGAAGGAGGAACCTCAGGTTTTTCTATGAATTTCACAACCTTCTTGCCCTCAACCATCAAAACACCAAAACGCCTAGGATCCTCAACCTCGCGAACAGTAAAAACACCATCAGAAGAAT
>JAHWHB010000082.1 GCA_019323575.1 Candidatus Woesearchaeota archaeon | reverse complement strand
GATGGGTAAAAAGAATAGGAGAAGAAATCTACGCAGCATTTGACGTACTCGAAAACAAATACCAAGGAGCAATCCAATACCACGAAGGAGACGCAGGAATAGCACTATTTGAAAGACCAGAACTAGCGGTAATGGGAGCTGCAGCTGTAAAAGAGGCAATAGATAATCTTGAGCCTGAAACACTAAACGGCGAAGGACAGCTCAAACTAAAAATAAGACAAGGCCTTGCCACAGGATCAGTTTTTACAGCAGTAGTAGGAGACTCATACAGAAAAATACCAGTAATCGATGGAAAAGCACTAGACAGCTCATACCAAATGGAGTCTGACGCGGATCCAGATGGATACGTACACGTAGATGACCAAACAAGATTTCTAACAGACCACTTATTCAAATATGAAAACGGAGAGCTAATAGAAAAGCCAACATTTGACATAAAAACATCAAGAGACACAAAAGAGCTGCCAATACAAGACATAGAAAAACAAATATCATTTCTTGAGAGAAAAAAAGAAACTCTGCTAGCATACTTCCCTCCGTTTACACGAGACGAAGTCCAAGGAAAAAGAACAGGAAAAAACGAAACAGCAACAATACTCTTCACAAAAATGCCAACACTAGAATTTCTGGCAGACGTGTTTTCCCACGACGAAGACCGCCTTGCAGAAGCATACAACGCACACTTTTTAGTTTTAAGAGAACTAATAGAAATGGAACACCACGGAGAGATAGACAAACTATACAGCGGAAAAGTAATCGCAAGATTCAGACAAAAAAACCACCAAGAAGACGCAAAAAAAGCAGCACTAAGACTTCCAAAACTACTAGGCAAAAACGAAGTAATCAAAGGAATGCTGCACTGGGCAGGGATAGAGGCAGATGTGCCAGTAAGCGGGTACACGCCTGGACTTGTTTATATCGGCCCAGTAGGAAGCAACAACAGAAGAGCATTCACAATGCTCGGCGGAAAAGTAAACCTAGCAGCAAGAATAATGGCAGCAGCAAAAAAACACCACCACGGAATATTAACAGACGTCGCAAGAGGCAACAAATACGCCTGTGAAGAAGAACTAAAAGGAATAGGAAAAGTAAAACTCTACACTCCGCCAGAAGAAAGCCTCACAGTAATGCTAAAAAGAAAAAGACTCATAGGCAGAGACGCAGAAAGAGCACACCTAGCATCAATAATAAGCTCATACTACAAATCAGAAAAAACAAAACTAGTCAACATAATATCAGACGCAGGCTTTGGAAAAACAGAACTAACAAAAGAATTCGAAACACAATTCAAAGAACAAGGCGGAAGAATATACAGAGCAGGAACAGCAGAACAGGCAAAAGACATCCCAGGATATTTATTACAAGACTTTGTAAAAAACACCCTGGGAATAACAACAGAAACCACAAAAGAAGAAATCAGAACAAAACTTGATACTTTACCAGAAGAAACAAGAAAAATAATACACCACTGGCTCGGCTTAAGCCTAGGATACGAAAAGCCAGCACAAACAGGAAAAGAACTGGAACAGGCAAGAAGACAGACACTACTAGACATAATCGACGATACACCAAAACTGCTAGTTTTCAACGACGTACACTGGGCAGACGAGAATAGTCTAGAAGTTGTAGAATGGCTAAGCCAGAACCTGAGAAACGCGATAATAACAACAAACTACAGACCAAAAGAAATAAGCAGAGAATTAGCAGGAACAAAAATACAGCTAGGCGCGTTCGGAACAGACGGAATAAAACAACACATAGAATACCTCATCAAAAAAACACCAGACAAAACAGCACTAACATTCATAGAAGAACAAACACAAGGAAACCCACTCTACATAGAAGAAATAGTGCACTTCCTACAAGAAGAAAAACTTCTACAAGACGGAAAACTAACAAGAACACCACAAGAAATCACACAAATACTAGAACAAACAGGAGAAGGACTAACAACAATAGAAAAACTAGTATTACAACGTTACAGAAATTTGAGAGATGCAGAGAAGCAAACAATACTAGACTACGCAGCGTGCATGTTCGGCGAAGAATTCCCAAAACACCTACTTGAAAAAGCACTAGGCAG
>JAHWHB010000081.1 GCA_019323575.1 Candidatus Woesearchaeota archaeon | reverse complement strand
GCAGTTTCTCCCAAATAGCAAACGCACGAGGACGCAAAACCATACAGCCAGAAACACCAGTATACTCAGCAAGCTCAGCCTTCTGAATAACCTGAGTATACCACTCAGAAATATTCTCATCCTTCTTCACAGTAATGCCCTGCGTAGGCTCATCCTTTTTTGACATACAAATAACTGACGAGAACTTGTTTATAAAAGTTTAGGCGCCACAGCACTTCTTGAACTTCCTGCCAGAACCACAAGGACAAGAAGCATTACGGCTGACTTTCTCGGAACTATCCATTGAATGGTTAACAACAATCTTCGCAACAGCGGAAGACCAGCCATCAGCAAAACCCTCAGCATCAAACTCCCTGGCCTTGCGAACAGGAATATTCTGCATGTACAAAAGCCATTGCTGCATAACAGAATCATCCCTTCCTCTAGGAATATTCTCAAAAAACGTGAAAAACTCAGGAGCATTACCCGCATAAGCATAAAGAATCATAGACAAAACATGGCCAGAAAGAGCAGCCAAGTGGTGCTGAATGTCAGAATCATCAAAAAGAACCCTATACATCTTATCATAAACATTATGAACGATATTCAAATCAATAACACGATTCAAAATATTAACATTGGAATCTGAACCATCTCGCACCACAGTCTCCCAATCCATCAGCATAACCTGATCATTCTCCTTAAAATAATAAAAATTAGCACCATGAGGCTGGCGGTGAACAAAACCCTTGTCATGCAACTCCCTCAAACCAACAGCAAGACGAGGCAGAACACAACCAAAAGTCATAGAGTAAATACCAGCAACAACGATAAACGGCACCTCCCCATTAGAGGCCATTGTTTTGAACATCCTGTCAACATCCTGAGCAAAACGAGGCTTTTCAGGAACACCATAAACAAGAAAACCAAGAGGCTTGCCCTCATGCAACAAACCAGGAAAACGACCAACGGCCTCGATACGAGGAACGCTTAAAAGCTCCAGCTCCAGATCAGAAGCAAGATTAGTAGCATCAACCTTTTTCTTTAGATTAGACTGCTCATACGCACCAGTCGGCTTGTAATCAGAACGTTCGATGCCAAAACCATTATTCTCAACACAAGTAGTCCTCATAACATTCTTATCAAGCACCAACATAATGTTATCAACAACAGGAGGCTTGAAACAAGCATCATCACCAAGATAAAAAGAAGGACCTTTAGTCTCAGTAGTAAAATAACCAACACCGCTAATCTGCAAAGTATTAATCTCAACACCCTGCAAGTTCCTGAAAGAAAACTCGCGAGGAATCAAAACAGAACGATTGCCCTCATAACCGCCATCCAATTCCTTAACGATATCATTCACATCACCATCCCAAGAGGCAATACGAAGAACATTCTTTATGTCTTTATTAGAAAGGCAAGAGCTAATAGGAATCTCCAGCTCTACTTCAAGCCGGCCTTTGTAATTTATCACTTCACTCATAACAATTCCGGAAAAGAGGACACATAAAAAGCTTTTGGAATTATACTTCTTTATAGTGGTAAAAACAAGAAAGATTTAAAAGCAATTATAGAGAAACAAAAAATATGAGCCTACAAGACGCAATCAAAACAGCAGCAGGAATAACAGCATCATTTGGAGTAGGAATATACATAGGATACGAAGCAGCAAGAGCAGACGCGATACATGAAACAGAAGGACCCTCCCTCCTTGAAAACATGGCACTATTAGGCGCAGGGGTTTTACCCCAGGCAATAATATCTTCTTCAGACATGCTGGAATACTTAACAAGATGCTCAGCAGGAATCATGGGATCATTCATAGGAGGATTCGCAGGAAAAAAAATATGGCACAGAAGATGCGACACAAGAACACTCACAGAAAAGCACAAAAAAAGACTTGAAGAAATAAAACAAGAATTCAAAAACACAATAACAGATGAAGAAGAATTCCAGAAAACAGAAAAAAAATTCATACAGTTCATGCACACATTATTACTGTATAATGCAAAACCAAAACTAATGAGAGAAATCACAGAACAAACAATAATAGAGATAGGAGAGTACAGAAACTGCTACGAAATGCTTGAACAAGTACAAGCATCACAAGAAATAGCATTCATTTCACGAGCAAAAAAAGACTGCACACTAAACGGGCTGATATACATTCATGACAATAACAGATGGACAAGAATAGAAACAACAATCGACATGCAGGCAGTGCGCAGAGACGACGACCCCGTGGGACAGGCACACTGCCAGGCATCAATAACAAAAGAAGAAACAACAGACTACAACATAAAAGACATAGCAGAAGAACTCAGAACAACAGACAGAGTAATAGTTCTCTCAGGAGGAAACCCTCCTCTAGACGCCAAAAAAACCACAGCAATGCTTGGATACGCCAATGAAGCAGTTATGCGCGCTTTAAGAATTCAAGACCATCCAACAACATAAAACAAACTAAATTGAACCAGATCAGCAACAGGATGAAGACGGCCATCCTTTCTAATAAAACCATTACGCATATCAGAAACAACCAAAGAATCACTCCTGGAATTAACATACTTGTTCTTCATCTGCCTGACAACCTTTGCCTTTTCCTTCCATTTACCGTTAACAGCACTCCTAAAAACACCAAAACCACGATAAGAAGCCTCACTAACAACCGGACGCTTCAAATAAGGAGGACTCAAAGCATTAGCGAAATTAGGACTCTCACCATAAAGACAATTAAAGCTAACAGCCACATCAGTATCAGGAAAAGAAGACATCCTATTAATATCAGCATTCACAACCTCAACAGGAAGCTCCAAACCCTTGCTGATAACCTCCAACCTGCTCAAAACAGAAGCATCATTATCAACAACAACAACCTTGTCAAGATATTTTCTAGAAAGCAAAAACAAAGACGCAGGAGGAACAGCACCGCCAAACTCAGTCACAGAAGGCTTTCCAAACCTCGAAGCAAGCTCCAGATAAACCTCCAAAAAAGGATGCTCCAGCCTGCTCCTATTAGTAACACCCTCACCCCCAGCAAGATGAAGAGACTCAGCCTTAACCAAAGCATCACAAAACTCAACGTAATCCCTGATCATAGAGTTATCCATACAAAACGCTCAAAAAGAGCCATTAATAAAACTATTGCTTCCTGGCAAGAAGGCTCAAAACAATAGGAGAAAACACAGAAGTAACAATCGTCAACAAAATAATAGCAGTAACCAAAGTCGAATTAAAAAAGAAAAACCCAGAAGCAATGAAAACAACAGCCAAAGTAGTAGTAAGCTGGGCAGTGGAAGCAACACCAAACATCCAGCTATGCAGCGAAGAAAAACCAACAAGCCTGCCGGCAATAAAACCGCTCACAAGCTTGGAAATAATAAGACCAAGAATCAATGAAACCATCAAAACATCACCAGATTCCAACTTAGTGAAAACACCAATGTCCAGCTTTGTGCCAACAATAAAAGCAAACACAGGAACAAACAAACCATAACTCAAAGTATGAATCTTATGAATCAAAACCTCAGACTTAACAACACGCGAAAGCAGCAAACCAACAATAAAAGCAGCAACAATAGGATGAACACCAATCCAGGAGAAATACAAAAGAACAGCAATCAACAAAACAACAACAACATGAATCTCACGCTCATAATCCTCCTCAACATTCTTCTTGTAACGGCGGATATACCTTAAAGCAAACTTCAAAATATAAGGCAGGAACTTAAACAACAGGAAAACAGAAGCAAGAAGCACAAAAAAATACTGAGGCAAAGGAATTTCAGTAATAGGACTAATAGTCTGCAGCAAAACAGCAAGAAGCAGCAAACTAAAAACATCCTCAATAACAACAGCACTCATAATCTCCTTGCCAATATCAGTCTTCAACATCTTAATAGAAGTCAAAGAAGAAGAAACAATAGCCAGACTGGAAGAGATAAAAATAACACCAACAAGCAAAGAAGAAAACCAGTCATAACCAAAAAAACGCATAATGCCAAGACCAACAATAAAAGGAATCGAAGCATTAATGAAAGCCATCAAAACAACACGCCTGCCAAACATCTCGAAACTCTCAAACTTAACCTCAAAACCAGCCATCATAAGCAGAAACGCGCTGCCCAAAAACCCAAAAAACTCAACAACCTCATTAGAACGAACATAACCCAAACCATAAGGGCCAAAAACAGCACCAG
>JAHWHB010000016.1 GCA_019323575.1 Candidatus Woesearchaeota archaeon | reverse complement strand
GGACTGCTGCTGCAGATGCGCCGGGTGTTAAAGAAACTGCCAAGGATTGCGGTGCGAATCGTGTTTTTCACAAGTATGATACGCGCCAGATGCTGGATTTTTTGAGGAGGGGTTTGGAATGACTTGCCTGAAATATTCGCCGACGCCTGTTCAAAGGGAAGAGTTGAAAAGGGTTTTTTGGGAGGTTTGGCAGGGCTTGCCTGATTTTCCTTTCAAAGAATCAGAATCTAAAGGTGGTTGTATGGGTCTTAAGTATGAGAAAGGTGGTACTTACATCTGGGTGAACCCTTCTGGTTATTCTGCTTACCAAGAGAATCCAAATTCTGTTTTTATGGTGATGATGCAGTCTAGAAGTGAAAAAGGCTTCAGGGCTCGTGACGTGAGTGAAGCAAAAGGGTCTCTTGAAGATGCGATTCTGCATGCTCAGGATTTGAATCGCAGCATCATTCTGGAACAAAGGGACGCAGCAAAGAAAGCGCTCAAGAAGAAAAAAAGGACTGAGGTGAACAATAGTGAATGAAATTGTTCTAATGAGTAATAGATTGATTTCTGATTTGGAGGAAAAATTAAGGAGTGCGGAAGAGGAGTGTTGTTGTGTTGATGAGTTTCCAGCTCAGCTGAAGTCTGTTTTTGATACTGCTCATAGTGAGCTTGTTGCTTTGGACAGAAATGCTGCAAGAAAGTATGTTAAAACTCTTGTTTCGCATGTGAATGAACTTGTTGATAATAGGGTGTACATTAATGCTGATGAGAGTGCTGAAAAGTATGCGAATTCAGTGCGTTCTGCATTTGATTTTGTTTTTGCAAGGTTTAGCAATCTGCTTGCAAAAAGGATAAAGGATTCTGCTTTTCTTGATCATCCTGTTGAGGAGGATAGGTATGCTCGTGCAAAAGAATTTTTGCAGAGGCACAGGAAAGATTTCAAGAAGGCTTCTAAGGCCAGAAATCCTGATGAGCTGCAGGAGTTTTTAATCAGAAAGTATGAGGAAAACAGGAATTATGTTGCTGCTGTTGACAGACAGCGTTCTGCGCGTGCTTCTATTGAAAAAAGTCCTATGAAATTGCCGGTCTGGGTGCATGAGAAAGATGGAAAAAAGGTTTGTACATATCTACACCAGGCTGTTGCTGAGGATGATTGTGACCCTGTTGGTTCTTTTGAGGTTAGGTTGAATACAAAAGAATTCACTTCTGTTGAAGATATTTACGATGCTGACTGGCTTAAGCAGTCGAATGTTGTTCTTTATGTTGTAGAGACGCGTTCACCTGTAGTTGAGCGTGCTGAGTCTGTTGCAGCGCCTGCTCCGGTTGAAAAGAAAATTGAGTATCATAGGGCTTCTCAGCCTGTTTTTCGTCATGAAAAGTCTGCTTTTGTTTTGCTGTCTGCGCTGAAGGGTGCGAATGACAGGGAGATTGCAAAGAAATACAGGATTTCAAATGCCACTGTTCAAAAAATCAGGGAAGCTGGAGGAGTGTGGACTTCAAGGTTTTTTAGAAAGCATTATCCGACTCTTGATGATATTGCTTTCAAGGAGATGCCTGGTGTTGTTTCTTATTCCAAAGAGCCTATTCGTGAGGAGCTTATCTCTAATGCTATTGAGCATTTGAATACTGATGATATTAGTTATCTTGGCTTGGAGGGTGCTCATTTTGGCAGTTATTTGTGGCTTAGTGATGTTTTCAATGTTGACCCTGAGAAGAGTCTTGTTGCTGAATCAAGCGCTCTTAATTGCAGGATTATGAGGTCTATTGTTGATAACTGTGATGCTATAGCGCCTGGAAAGAATTATTCTAAAGGAGGAAAAGTGTTCAAGGGTTTGAATTTGTTTAATGGTGATATTTGCGACGCTGTTGCTCAGAGTTCTGGAAAGTGGAATCTGATTAATCTTGATTATACTGGTTGTATTAATGATAAGAAGTTGAAGACTTTGTATTCCTTGTTAAAGAATCACCTTATTGCTGATGATGCTGTTTTGTTTATGACTCTGAACAACTCTCCTGTGTTTCAGGAAAGGGTTTATTCTGGCCGCGGCTTGAATGGTCCGAAAAAATCAAAGGGGTACGGCACTAGGGATCAGGTTTCTGTTGTTGATGCGTTTTTTGAGCGTCAACAGCACGGTTATTCGGTTGAGCGTATCTGCAGTCAGGAGTACAAGAGCAAGGGGTATGATATGTTGTTCCTTGGGTATAAGGTGAAGAAAAATGAATGATTGGCAGCTGCAGTTTAAGGAGTGGTATGAGCAGAATTATGGCAGTAAGACAAAGGCTGAGTTTTCTCGTGACAGTCAGATTTCTAAAAGTACTTGGATTGCTTATTTGAAGCACCCTGTTGATTTGTCAAAAGTTTCAAAAAAGGTCAAGGCTCGTTTGCACGAGGTTACTGGTCTTGATTGTTTTAAGGTTGACGAACAAGTTGAGACCGGCGACCTTGTTCAGCAGGCTGTTTCTTCTTTTTACAGTCTTGCAGGCAGGCTTGAGGAGCTTAAGGTTTCTCCTGAATTGCGTGAGCAGTTGGCTGGCAGGATTCCTAAGATGGATGTTGGCAGGGTTACTGCTTTGCTTCATGCGATGTATAAGTCTCGTGGTGATTTTGAGCAGTGGTCTTTGATTTCTGGTTATGAGTACCAGGGAGGTAGAAAATGAAGGTTGCTTATGAATTGAAGAATACTGGTTTTGTTATTGGCCAGATTTCGCAGTTGTATGCTGCTGATCCTGTTGGTGCTTTGAAAGAGTATGTTACTAATGCTATTGATGCTTTTAGTGAGGCTTCTTTGCAAGGCGGCAAAACTAAGGCGTGTGTTGGTGTTGTTATTAACAAGGAGGCCGGCACTATTACTGTTCAGGATAATGCTCTTGGCATGAGTTATGATTTCTTGTCTGAGCTTCCTCGTTCTATTGGTGAGAGCACAAGGCGGGGGGTTAAAGAAATGCGTGGTGAGAAGGGTTTTGGCATGCTTGCTTATTGTGGTTTTGGCAGGCGTGCTGATGTTTTGACTCGTACTGTGAATGACAATGGCAGTTATAGCAGTCTTGTTATGGGGCGTGATGAGCTTTCTGCTGATGTTGATCGTTTGGAAGCCCGTGTTGTCAAGAGTGCTTTTGATACCGGCACGCGTGTTAGTGTTTCTGGTGTTCCTAGGAAGACCATTGAGGATTATTTTACTCCAAAAAAGCTTAAGCATTCTCTTGGCGAGACTTATGAGCCTTTGATTCGTTCTGGCGAGGTTGAGATTTATGTCGGCTGGCATGGAAAGAAAGAGCGTTTGGAGAGGGTTGAGGCTCCTGAGCATAAGG
>JAHWHB010000015.1 GCA_019323575.1 Candidatus Woesearchaeota archaeon | reverse complement strand
TTTAAAGCTTGCCTTAAATGAAAAAGTAGAATAATAGTGCGTATGCTGCTATTATCAATAATGGAAGGGCGTATCTTAGCGCATTGTTTAGTTTGTTTACAAACTTGTTTTTTCTTTCGTGTTGCAGATGTATTAATGTGATGTTGGTGAAGAATGCGGCTAGTGCAATTCCGTAGGTTAGCAGTATAAATTTATCTATGAATGTTGTGTAGCCGAACGATGGCATTTGGTCTGTTAGTGTTAAGTTCATCACTACTAGGGCCACTATTATTGAGCCTGTTATTCCAAGTCTTAAATCTAGTCTGTTTACGTCTAAAATATAGGTGAACATCAGGATTAATGCTAAGAATAGTATTGGCAGTATGTTTTTTATGAATCCGTCTAGTTTTGGTCTTATTACTTCAACTTCAAAAACGTATGATGCCCAGTAATCGTTCCATCCCTGATAGTAATGGTTAACTACTTCTGAACTATGATTTCCTATTTGCCATCCTGGAAGGTTTACTCTTGTGTCTACTGCTGTGTATTCTTTTAGCGGGCTCATTCTTAGTTTGCTTGTTGGCAGCTGTCCATGTTCAATGATAAAGAACAATCTTTGTTTGTCAAATGGGTATTTTTGCATGTTTATTGGTGTTGACAAACTTGCTTCTACGATGTATGATTTTATGTTTTCATCTTGGTATGCTAGCCTGTGTTTCATATCTGCTCCGTTTACAAATACGAATTCGTCTATGCTGCAGTTGTAGTCGCATTTTAGTGTGAGCCAGAAGTCAACTAGGAATGTTCCTGTGTATTCGTCAAACCTGTCGAGGTTTACCAGATAAGTTCCTACTTCTACGTTGTAGGCTGTTACGCTTGTTATTAGCATTAAAAATACAGCTAAAAACAAATGCCTCTTTTTCATAGAATGTGTTTTGTGTTTTCTGCTTTTAAAAGTTTTGTATGGCTGGCTTATTTTTCCTTTTTGTAAACTTTAATCATGTATTCTGGAACATCTTTGTTCTTGACCATTTTTTTAACTTTGTCTTCTACTGTCATGAATCTTTTTGTTCCGAAATGGTGTTTTGCTAGTTCTTTCATGGCTGTTTTTATTGACTTTTCAATCATGTACCAGCCGAAGAGTTCGCCGTTTTTTATGAATTTTTTGCCTTCTTTGAAATCTTTGTCTTTTTCTATGATTAGAACCGGAATCTTTTTGTGTGACAGTGTTGCTGCTGCGGTTTTGTGTCCGCCGTCTAGCAGAAAGTATTCTGCTTTTGGATTTTCCTGTAGATATTTTTCTAACATTGTGTTATATTGTTTTGATTTGAAATCTTTTCCTTTTACAAAAGGTATTGCTGTTGATTTGTGTATTACAGGGCACGGTGGCAGTATTTTTCCTTGGTTTTTTTGAAATATTCTGAAATAGATTTTGAGAATTTGTTCGTTATATACTGGGTAATCTCGCAGAGTTATAATCTGGGAAGGTTTCAAAAGCCTCTTTTTCATATGCGCCGGCCGGGATTCGAACCCGGACAGTCAGCTTGGAAGGCTGAAGTCATGCCATTAGACCACCGGCGCATTGTTAGAAAAAACCTCTGTCTTGGTTTAAAAATATATCGTTATAGTTTCAGCTCTTTCTTTAAGTTTTCTATGAATTGTTTGAAGTCTTCTTTTTTTACTGCTACTCCGCAGGCTTGTTCGTGCCCTCCTCCGTAGCCTTCTATTCCTATTAGTGCTCTTTCTAGTGGTTTAACCAAATTTATTTCGGGTGGTGCTCTTATTGAGCATCTCATCTCTCCTGATTTTTCCCTGCCTACTATGATTGTTTTTTTCAATTTGTATAATAATTCATTTGCTAGGTCTTTTGTCAGGCTTAGTTTGTCGTCTGAGTAAGTGTAGACAAAGATTTTGTCTTCTGTGTCGTGTTTTAATGCTTTGTTTAGCATTTCTTGGTATATTTTGTTTACTTGCAGATATTTTTTCCAGAGTAGTTTTCCTGCTGGTGTTTTTTGTTCTAGTATTTCGTATGGATCTTCTATTCTTGTAAGTACTTTGACTGCTGTTGTGACTTCTGACATTTTTCCTTTTAGGTTGAATGAGAATACTTTTACTAGTGTTCCTATTGGGCTGTTGAATAGCGCTTCTTCTACTGTGCTTGTTTTTGGCAATAGTTTTGATGCTTGTTGGAATTGTATTGCGAAGTTTGGGAAGTGCCAGTCTCCTATTGCTCCTGTGACTGCTATCCAGATGTCTTGTGGTCTTTCTTCTCCGATTGCCTGCCAGATTAGTACTGGTGTTGGTGTGTTTATTCCTCTTTTCTGCGGGTTGAAGTATTTTACTCTGTCTCGTTCTAATACTGAGTGATGGTCTATCCATACTACTGGTATCTTGACTTCATCTATGAATTCTTGGTCTACCATTGCCACGTCGAGTATGAAGATTTTGTCTGCTCCAAAGTCTGTTGCTTTTTTGACGTAGGGCTCTGGTGTTATTCTTGGGTATGCTTTTACCGGCATCCCTCTTCCTTCTTTTACGTACCTGTAGCACAGTAGGAAGCTTGCCAGCCCGTCTGGGTCATCGTGGAAGATAAAGAGAGGATACGTGCAGTTTGTTAGTTCTTCTTTTAGTTTTGCTGCTTCTTGTGGTGTGAGCATTTGTTTTGATGTTGAAAAAAGATTTAAAAATGTATCTAGAAAAGTATATAAATGAGAAAAATTCGTTTCTTGTTATGAGCGTTTGTGAGCATTGTCATAATCATAAGGTTTTTGGTAGTAAGTGCTGGTTTTATTGGGAGAAGAAGAAGAATTGTTCGCAGTTTAAGAGAAGTGCTGAGGACGATCCTCAGTATCGCGAAGATTAAGCTCCATGCTGATAAAGGGGGTTAAGTATAAGGAAAAAGAACAGATTCTTGGGAGTGCTCTTATACGTGCGAGACCTTTAATCTCTCGTGACTCTTTTACTGGTTCTGCTCCTGCTCCTTTTGTTGGCCGTTTCGGTTATCCTTTTGTGAATGTTGGTATTCTTGCTCCGCCTGAGCATGATGATTCTGCCTGGATGTATGATGCTCCAAGGCATTGGGCTCAGACTAATACCAATATTCGCGAGGTTGTTGATTTTAGGACTCGTATGATTAATAGTCGTTTTACTGCTGATGTTAAACACCCAGGCAAGCTGGTTGAGATTGCTCAGGATGTTGCTATGTCTTCTAGGCCTGTTGATATTGATGTTTCTTTGGAAAAAAAGCCCAGTTTGAATATTTCAACTGACCAGTGGGTTGCTCCTATGGGTCCTCAGGCTAAGCTTAGGCAGTTGGAGCTTGCCAGCAATCCGCATATTCATACTAAGGTTCAGCGTGTTTTTGATGATTCTGATTTGCTTGCTTCTGATGCCATTATTGACTTGTATGGTAGGTTTGACGAGAATGCGCTTAGCAGGATGTTGAGTGTTGGTGTTTTTGGTAAGGCGAGGAAGCTTGTTCCTACGAGGTGGAGTATTACTGCTACTGATGATATTATTAGTAAGAGTTTTCTTGAGAAGGTTAGAGACCAGCCTGTTGGTGATTTTGAGGCTTATTTTGGGGATTATCTTGGTAATTATTATTTGGTGTTGTTTTTCCCTGATCGTTGGAGTTATGAGTTGTTTGAGATGTATGTTAAGCCTGGAATTCTTGAATACAGCACGGATCATGAGGAGTTTCAGGGAAGGAAGAGTTACGCTGAGAATTGTGTTGGTGGGTATTATACTGTTAGGTCTGCCTTGGCAGAGCACATGTTTAACAGGAAGAGGCAGAATACTGCGCTTGTGTTGAGGTTTATTACTGATGATTATGTTCTTCCTTTGGGTGTTTGGGTTACTAGGGAGGCTGTTAGGAAGGCTTTGTTGAACAGGCCTATTAGGTTTGGTAGCAAGGAGTTGATGTTGAATTATGCGCGTCAGCTTGCCAGGAAGAAGTTTGGTCTGGATATTGATCCTATTTTAAAGAAAAGTAAAATATTAAAAGAAAAACAAAAGACTTTATTGGAGTCTGCTGTCGACTATTCTTGATATTGCTTGTAGTCCTGCTTTTGGGCAGAGTCTTGTGTCTGTTCCTGCTTCGACTATGTAGTTGTCTCTTATGAATTCTAGTGCTTCTCTGTCTACCATTTTTATTGGTGGTGTGTATGCTCTTTCTCCTACGCTTTTGTCTGCTCCTACTTTTAGGACTACTAGTCTTCTGTCAAATTCTTTTGTTGCTGCTTCTTTGTCGGTGTATCCTGTTAGTGATATTCCTGATGTTAGTCTTTCGTTTTGTCTGTCTTTTACGTTTACCATGCAGTTTCGTGTTCCTGTTCTGTACGTTACTATTATGTCGTCTGCTGTTTTTCCGCATTCTTTTGCGAATTCTTCTGCTGTTAGTAATTGTCCGCAGCCTATCTGGCTGTATAGGTCTATTATTTTTTGTGGTTCTGCTTCTTCTGCCTGTGCCTGTACTGGTGGTGTTGGCGGTGTTGTTATTACTTCTTCTTTTGTTGTTATTTGTGGTTCTGTTATCTTTTCCATACCTTTGTCCTGAACAGTTGGCTGGGTTGGCGCACAGGCAACCATCAGCAATAATAGCAGCAAAATTGTCTTTTTCATAGTTATTCTCGTGAAGCAATAACTATTTAAAGCTTTAGAAACTAAAGAAAATATATGTCACTGCATCAGATTCTCGTCGATATTCAGCAGGCGCTGAGAGTTATTCAGGAGGTTCCTGATAAGTCTAGTCTTGTTGATTTTAAGCGTCAGAAGCAGGAGGGCGCTCGTTTAAAGTTGAAGGGTGCTGTTCAGCAGTTGTTGGATGAAACCAGGGATACTGATGCTTTTCCGCTTGCTCAGAAGCTTTCTATTGCTTCACCTGAGGATATGAAGTTGTTTCTTGACAAGCTTGCTGTTTTTGCTGTTGATGAGAAAAAGTCTTTCAAGGTTCCTCGTTTGCCTTCTGATATTAAGGGGGAGGTTCTTGCTGATATTAATGAGGTTCAGCTTTGTATGAAGTCTGGTTGTTTTAGGAGTGCTGTTATTTTGTGCGGCAGGATTATGGAGACTGCGTTGCACAGGAAATATTTTGATGCTACCGGCCAGGATTTGTTGGAGAAGGCGCCTGGTACTGGTCTTGGTAATCTTATTGCCAAGCTTTCTGAGAAAGGTGTTAAGCTTGATCCTGGTTTGCCTAATCAGATTCATCTGATTAATCAGGTCAGGGTTTATAGTGTTCATACTAAGAAGGAGCCATTCTCTCCTTCTAAATCTCAGGCTGAAGCTATTGTTTTGTACACTATGGATATCCTTGATAAGTTGTTCCAATGACGCGTAGAAAAGATATTGTTGAGCTGCTTTCAAAGCAGGCTATGACTTTGCGTGAGCTTACAGAGTGGTTTCATGCTGATGCTAAGGATGTTTTGGTTGATTTGCAGCATGTTGCTCGTTCTTTGAAGAAAAGGTTTGTGATGGATCCCAGCGTTTGTCGTAATTGTGGTTTTGTTTTTAAGAGCAGGGAGAAGTTGAAGCGGCCTAGCAGGTGTCCTGAATGTAAGAATGAAAAAATAACAGAGCCTGTTTTTTCTATTGAGTCTTGAACTTCTCCAAGTCCGCTAAGAATCTCTCTATTGTTTTGACAACAACTTCTGGTTGCGTCTGCAGTATTTCTGCTGTTTTTGTTAGTATGTCTCCTGTTGTTGCTGTTGTTGATTTTAATGTCATTTCTGGCAGTGGTTGTTTTTTTTGTGCTGCCTTTCTTGCTTTTTTCCAGAGTTCAAATAGTTCTTGTGCTCTTCCTGGAACTTGGTGTTCATCGCAATTTAGCATTTTTGCTGCTTTGTCGACGGTGTTTTTCTCTTCTTGTATTATTTTTTCTGCTGCTTTTCCTGCTGCGAATGTTATTCTTACTATTCCGTCTTTTACTTTTGATGTTTTTAGAATCTTTATTTT
>JAHWHB010000080.1 GCA_019323575.1 Candidatus Woesearchaeota archaeon | reverse complement strand
GCCGTGCTCTCAATACCTAGACAGTTCATGCCTGATTCTTGCTCACCCTAACACTCCAAAAGCTTGGAAGAGAGGCAGAAACAAGACCCTCAAAATCAGCATCAAAAACATAACAATAAGGCTTACGTTCAGAAGCAGGAATCTTCTGCAAAGCAGAATTGGCAGTTGAGTAGAGATCCTTCATAACACTGCGCTCCATTTTCTCCTGCAACAAAGAGCCTTCTTTCAACAGGATAACATCACACAGGTTAAGCACGTTCTTGTCAATCATACCAGTATTCTGGGTGATAAAGATTAACGTCAAATCCTTATGGCGGGCGATTGCTAAAAGCTCTCCAAGAGACCGGTTCTTTTTAGACATGCTCTCCCTGCTGCCAAAACTAATGGCGCCCTCGTCAACCAAAACAACACCGCCATTAGAAACCTTAGAGATTTCATCAATAGTCTGAATCCAAGAAGGAAGAACAGCCTGTTTAACACCAAGCACAAAACAAGACCTCTCAGTCTTAGCGTGAATGTTCTCCATCAACCTAAAACCAAGCACGCTCTTACCAGAGCCGCGCCTGCCGGCAACAGCCAAAATCAGGCTATCATTCAACAAGCGATGCTCAAAACCCTCAACACTGCCCTTCAAAACAGAAGAAAAACTCAAACCAGAATACTTAGCAGGACTCCTAGGCTGTTCAGCACGCACTTTAGCATCCTGATGAGCCTTAGCAGCCTTCTTAGTAGCAAACTTAGCACCCTTAAACAAGCCAACAAGCAGATAATATAGAGCTTTGAAAACGTTAACAATAATCCAGACAATACCCGCGCCGATACCGGCGAAAATGTATTCTAAAATTGATTTCTTCTTAGGCATAAAAGGAAGGAATAAAGAAACAATTTAAAAATTTATGCAGAAGGCACGGCTTTTGTAAGCCTGGATTCGAGCGCCTTCAATTGAGTAATGAAAGCAGTTAAGGCATCACTATAAATTCCTTCCTTATAACTAACTCCTTCTTTAAATTCAGCAAGAAGAGGAATACGCTCTTTAACCATGCTTTGTTCTATTATCATACTCAAAGTTGAATTCATTTGTCTCAACTTACCTGTTAAACTTTTCATAGAAGTAATAATTTGTGCTTCTGTAGAACCAGCAGCGGGCCCTGTTTTTTCAATATTAACTGTCGCCTTAGCAATCATTGTGGAAAGGGTGTTTGCATCATTAAAAACACGCAAGCATAAAGCCCCAAAAGCATTATTTTCCTCTTCGGCTGTTTTCTCTGTCAAATTACTTCTCTCAATTTGTTGAACAAGAGGTATGAGTTTATTGCCTGCTTCTATGACTCCAGCAACACCAGCAGCCTCTGTAACAGCACCCTTTTCTTTTGCAGTAATATCAGTCTCAAGTTTTTGGGATTTACTTTTAACTTCAGCAACATACCCGCTTATTTTTTCAATTGCAGTCTTGCTCTTCTCTAAAGCATCAAGTGCAGATTGAATGGCCTGCGAAAGGGTCTCATTAGTGCCAGCGTGCGTTCCAGTAAATTGCGCCACTGAAGCAAACAACTGTTCTGCTTCCAAGCTTAACTGGGTGCAAAACTGCCAATTATTTGATTTAATTGCAGTATTTAAGTTCTCATTCAATTGTCTGAGCTTTGGTAAAAACTGCCCAAGCTCAGTTGAAAAACGTCTAATCTGAGAAGAATCAGCGCGTAAAAGCGGAAGCGTATCCTCTATTCTTCCTAAAATACCCTTTTCCTGCACAATATCAGAATCCAGCCTACTTAACTCCTCATTAAGACCAACAGCAGAAGTCTCCAAGGCAGTATCTCCAAGCTTTTGGGCTCTCTTAAGATCCTTTTCCACAACCCTGGTTGTGTCCCTAATGTCTTTTTCAGCACTGTCGATTTTTTTGTTAACATCAGTATAGACCGTAAAAGCAGAATCTATCCTATTCGGAATATCAGCAATACTTTTCATGTAATCATCAATTTTCTTAATCACAACAGCTGTCTCTTCTGAAGTCACCTGAGCATCTTCAACTGCAGTAACAGCTGCAGGAGTCTGAACAGCAGGCGCAGCGGTGGGAGTTGCACTTGGAGCGGCTGGCGGAGCTCCCTTGGTTGCTTTAAGAGTGTCAACAACAAGATTAACTATAGCAGGAGGATAGTTGTTTTCTTTTAATTTAGACTTAATCTGGTCAAAAGAAGCGGGCATCATTGCCAAAGCAGCGCCAAGCGCAGTAGCAAATATTTTTTGTGTAGCAGAAGCCTTTGCAGAAGAGGCACGCGAACGAGCAGCCGCACTTTCCGCACCTCTAGCCGCCTTATCAAGATCCTTATGCTTCTTGGCAGCATCATCGGCTTTCTTCTTGGCATCAGCCAGTTCCCTCTCAAGGCGCTCAACATCCTTGGAAGCCGTATTCAAATCACTCGTCGCACGACCTAATGATTTATCAGCACTCTCCTTAGCAGGCTTCCTTGAAATCACCATCCAGACAATCAGCAAAGCAGCAATCCAGAAAACAATGTCAGTCCAGTTCTGCTGCTGGGCGCCTCTTTTGTAAGTCAGAATGGCAAAAACAATGCCTCCGATAAACACAGAAAATACAATACTCATAAACCAGTTTTCTTCGCTGAACCTGGGCCTCAAACTGGAATAGGCAATGATACCGACAACAAGACCCATAACAGCAGGAAACAAGCCAGAAGTAAACATACTCTCCAAAGAAAACTTGCCGTAAACCATTATAGCAAGGCTCAAAATAAGACCGACAATTGCGGCAATAGGACCGTCAAGCTTTTCCTCCTTCTCACCAGTAAAAGCAGACCTGAACGCCTTGCCAAAAGTCTCTTTTCTCAGCTCACGACCGGTAACAAGAGATTTCTTAACAAAAAAAGAGAATAAAAGCCAGAATAACAAGAAGTCAATCATTCTAGGAAACTTAAGATACAATTGTACAGGATCTAATGTGAATTGTGTAGGCATTTCTTCAACCCTTTTTAATACCAAATAAGTTCAAAGAATACTATATAAACATTTCGTGGAAACAAGAAAAGAAAAGCATAGTCACTTCAAAGTGGTAAAAAAACGAAAGATTTATATATGGAATAGCCAATAAAACATTAGAGAGGTTACAAAATGAACGACACAACAAAAGGAATCATAGTAATAGCACTGGGTGCACTCGGAACAATAGGATTTTATGTTTCAAATTGGCTAACAAAAGAAAAACAAATAAGAGCTCCGACAGCACAAGTACAATACGACAAAAACAACGTAGTTGTAAAATACTCACAAGAAGACAGCCCCTTGGCTGCAGAAGATGTTTTTGCCGACAGAGAGGCTTACAACGGATTCATAAACGACCTAGTAATGCCATTACAAAGAACATATAGAACAGAACTAAAAGAAAGAGGACTAAGACACTTCTCACCATACCACGTAAAACAGATATTCGCAATGGCAGACAGAGACGTGAAAACAAGCGAATTGGAAGAAAGAATAGACGATGCAGAAGGAGCAGCACAAGGCAAAGCCGGAGTCTTGACGATGGCAGAAGTCAGATACGCTGCAAACAAGCTAAAACTAGCAACTGCAAAAGGACCTGAACAAATCAAGACAGAATTCCCAATAGACTTTCCAGAAGAAAACGTAGACGAAATAGAAGTAGATGAGTGGGCAAGACTGCAGACAAGAGCCTACGGAAACAGAGGATTCGGCTTTGGAAGATCTGCCGGCGACCCAGGAAGAAGGCCGATGTCATTAAACGACAGAGCAACCTGGCAATGGATGTACGACAATAGATAACTACTTTTAAGTAGTGAAATAATCGAAAGCTTTAAATATTAGGTTATTAAAATTAACCATAATGATAGAGGGGGTAATAGAACGAAAAATGGAAAAAACAGTAATCCTGCCGTTCGAACCGGTGCAGGAACTAAGACCAAAATACCTCAATTCCTTTAGAAACACCCCCCACTACCAAAATTCACTAGCACACGGAGTACAGGTAGAAGACAAAATAACCCCAGTAACACTAACAGACATATTGGGAGCCAGCGACGTAATGAAACACGTCTTCACAGGAACAGTAGCACACGCAGGAAGAGAATATGAAATCAAGTTCCGCAACGGACTCTACTTGAGCCCAACAATGAGGGTAGTAGCGGCTGAAGACAAAGTAAACCTAACACGTGAATTAAATCCAAACGCATTTAGAGAACCGTTAGAAACGCCGGAAGTTATATTCGGATATGCAAAAGCACTGGAAAGACTGTCAACATACGACAGAACACTAAAGAAAACAAAAAAAGCAGAAACAAGAGAAGAAAGACAGTGGTGCATAGACAGGCTGACAGAACTGGCAAAAAGCAAAGACGGACTAAACGCACTGACATTATGGTTGTTATTCAGAGGAGAAGGAGACCCGAGAATAAAATCAACAAGAACAGCACTAGAAACATACCAAAACATAATCACATATTTGAGCGAACAATTACGATCTGCACATAAAATGATAGCGGAATATACAAGAAAAGAATTGGAGGAATAAAAAAAATGACAAACCCACAGGTAGTAATGGCAGCGTATCTACAAGATATGCAGCAACTTGCACAAGTGCACAACAGACAAGCACTTGCAGAAAGAGCAACGCAGTTTGCAGAGTCTTATCAAAACCTGCCAAGCGACAGCAAAGAAGCACTGACAATATTTGCACAGGCAGTCAGAACTGACCCAGCTGCAAACCTAGCAGACTTGCTGACACAAGCACTAGTAAGAACAGACGGAAGAATAGACGTAGCAACAGCAAGATTTATTTCATTAGCAAGAGAATACAAAGCTCTAGTTGCTGAAGTTGGCGCACAAAGAGACGCGGCTGTTCAAGAAAGAGATGCAGCTGTAGCTGGTGCCGCAGGACTACAAGGACGACTAGACTTGTACACCCCACACGGAACACCTGAACAAGTTGCAGAAGGAATGGCAGCTGCGACTGATTGCGCGCAAAACCACGCAAACTATGATGCATTAAGACAGGGCTCAGAAGCATATGATGCACTGAACCAGCGCCTAGATGCAGCATTGCAAGCACTTGGAGAGCACGAGCCACGCTACGAAGAACTTGAAGCATTAAACCCAGACAACCTGTTCGAATAAAAACAATGAGACGACTGTTCAGAAGGGAACTAGAAGAAATACGCAGAGGAGCGAGAGAGACCTCTGACGTGTACGAAAACGTACAGAACGGACTAGTTTGGGCAGTCAACGCTGTAAGAGACCCAGCCAACGAAGACTACAGAGAAAACTTCAGGCAAATACTTGACGTCTGCGACGTAGCAGAACAAGGAAGAAACAGAATTCTAGTTGGAGCAAGAGACATGTTCCGCAAAGCCAGATTTGTCATATACACTGGAATTGCAGCATTAACTCTTACTGCACTAGCAGGAGGCATAGGAACACTCTACTATGCATTCAAACCTTCGCCAGAACCAACTCCGATCACAGCAGCAGAAACACCTCCAATTACAAAGACTGTGAAACAGCCAATATTTGACATAAGCGCAGTGGTTGACGGCAAAGAATACAACCTGAGAGAAATCCCTGAAGGCAAAGCTCCAACACACTACGTTGCAAACGTAAGAAAAGTGTTCGGAGGAGCAGTCAAATACACAGTGGAAAAAGACTCTCTAATAGGCGACAACGGGTTATTCGGGCTGATGACAAGAGCAAAACAATACGACACAAACGAAGGAAGAATAGGATACGACTATACTCCACAGCAATACGCAGACATGCTTAGAGCAATAGACAGAGACAACAATCTCAAAATAACAAAAGAAGAAGTCAAAAAAGGACTCAAAATCATAGAAAAACAAGGGGGACTAGAAGAACTATCCAAGGGGGAATAAAAATGAAAAGAACACTAAGAAACATAGCACTAACAGCAATGGCAGAAGCAGCACTATT
>JAHWHB010000014.1 GCA_019323575.1 Candidatus Woesearchaeota archaeon | reverse complement strand
TGAGCTACACCGCCGTTTATTGAAGTGCAGAAATAATGGCCTTTTTTATATTTTCCATTTCGTCTTTGCTGAATTCCTTCTCTGGCCAGTGTTTTAGTCCGTCGTCTTTGTATCTTGGTATGATGTGCAGGTGCGTGTGAAATATTATTTGTCCTGCTGCTGGTTTTGTGTTGAATATTGTGTTGAAGCCGTCTGCTTTCACTGCTTTTACTATTGCTGGCGCTATTTTTTTTGTTCTTGACATTATTTCCGCCAGCACTTCATCCGGTGTTTCAAGCAGGTCTGAGTGGTGTTCTTTTGGAACCACTAATGCGTGCCCTCTGTTGCACGGGTGTATGTCTAGAAATGCTACTATTTTGTCGTTTTCATAGATGAAGTCTGCTGGTATCTCTTTTTTGATTATTTTGCAGAATATGCAGTCGTTCATTTTTTCTTTGGTTCTGGTTTTGCTAGTGATTTTAGTTGTTCTATGTTTTCTTTGTATTTTGTTTTTCTTCTGGAATCCCACTGTAACCTTAATTCTTCGAATTGTTTGCAGGTTAGTCCTGCTTCGAATACTTCTTCTGCTGTGTACCCTCTTGCTTTTCTTTTCTTGCCTCTGTGTTCTACTGTTGCCCTCATTTTTTGCCTCCTACAAGGTCGAGTATTTCTGTTAGTGAGCTTATTTTGTTTTCATATTCTCTTCTTCCTTTTCTGTCTATCAGGTATGCTTTGATTCCTGCTGCTTCTGCTCCTTTTATGTCTGTTTCCATGCTGTCTCCTATTGACAATGCTTGTTCTGGTTTGAGTTTGTGTTTTTTTAGTGCTATTTCAAACAATCCTGTTGTTTTTAGCTTGCCGTGCTGGTGGCTTAGGAATATTCCGTCGAAAAGGTCGTTCATTTCGAATTTTTCCAGCACTGGTTCTACGCTGTTTGACGGCGCGTTGCTTACTAGTATGATTTTGATTTTCTTTTCTTTTAGTGCTTTTAATGTGTCTATCGTTTCCGGGTAGAGTTTTGCCAGTAGTTTGTTTTTGTTCCAGACTCCTATTAGTTTGTCTATGACTACTGGGTGTGTTGTCGCGTTGAATGTTTTGCAGACTTCTGTGAATGCTGTTGCCTGGTCTTCGAATGGCTTGGTCATTAGTGTGTTTTCTAGTTTTTCTGCGAATTCGCCGAATGGCATTCTGACTCTTAAGATGTTGTATGTTTGCTTCATGGGAGAATACGTGCCGTTTTCTGCTAGTGTCCCCCAGAAGTCAAAGAATATTGCTTTGACCATAATATATCAGTTAAGGGGGCTGTTTAAAAAAGTTTCGCATATTCTGGTGCGTTATGTTTATATATGCTGTTTTGTTATTGTGTTTTTATGAATGAGGATTTTGCTGCCGAGGCTGAAAAGGTTCTTGCTGACCAGCAGGCAATTGTTGCCGAACGCGAGGCTCTTTTTCCTAAGGATGTTCATGATCCTCATTTTATGATTCCTTGGTATGCGAAGCGCATTGAGATTTTAAACAACAATGATTATCATCTTGTTGCTAGGCTTTCTTTTTCCAGGTCTTATGATAGCACTGTTTCTGATTATATTGAGAAGCTTAAGCTTGCTGCTTTTGGCGATAAGGATGCCAGATTGCGTGTTGAGGAGATTAAGGTTAAGGCTTTGAATCTTATTTCTTTTGAGCTTAGCCGTTTGAGGGTTAATGCTGATTATTGGAGGAAAAAGCAGAAAACTATTGATAGGGCTGGTTTGGGTAAGTGGCTTGAGTTGAAAAGAAAGGTTAATGTGGAGTGGAATCAGGAACATAATCTTTTGGAGGTCTCTACTCCTAAGGATACTAAGGATATGTCTCAATGGCGGGCTTATTATCAAACAAGGGTTGCTCGTTTGGAGCTTGATTCTTTAATTCCTGTTGCTAGGCTTGTCTGGGTTACTAAGATTAATCTTGTTGAAAGGGACAACCTTGTCAAAGGGTATATTGATTTGTTGAACCAAATTATTCTTGGTCATCCTGTTGAGGAGCAACTTCACCGGCTTGAGGCCCGTATTGAGGCTGTTGTTTTGGGAGAGGCTGCGCGTATAAGGCAGTCTTACCCTGAGTTTTTCCCTTCAGAAGTTCCTAGTGGACAAGGCGGGATTTGAACCCACGGCCTCTCCGCTGCCAGCGGAGCGTTCTACCGAGCTGAACTACTTGCCCATAAGGCTAGTTTTCGACTGTAACGGTATAAATAAGTTTCTAAAGAAGTCCCAGTTGGTCTAGTACGTGCCACATTGTGTTTGTGCCTATGGCAAATACCCTTTCTATTCTTGCTATTTTTGCGAGTCTTGCCACTGGTATTAGTGGCGCTGTTAATAGCAACAGCATAACCCAGTGTTTTTTGCAGTATTGTATTTTTTTCTTTGAGTTTTTGAAGCCGTGTAGGAAGAAGTAGTAGTATCCTCCTAGTATTGTCATGTCTATTCCTTCTATTATGTGTATTGCTTCTTTGTCTATTTCCACTTTTAGTCCCACTACAAAGAGTGTTACGCTTACTATGAGCATGAATAGGAATAGTTGATCCCATGCATATCTAATATGCTTCATGAATATTATTGTGTTTTTTTGTTTTTAGAATGCTTTGTAAGTATTGTACGTTTTGTACGTTGGAGTAAACAAAGATTTTTTATTTGTTTGGGGTTCTTGTTTTATTATGAAAAAAGAGGTTAAGGTACTTAAGGTTCTTGAGAAGGCTTATCCTAAGGTTAAGTATTATCTTGATTTTAAGAATCCTTTGGAGCTTCTTGTTGCTTCTATTCTTTCTGCTCAGGTGCGTGATGAGGTTGTTAATGCTTGCACTCCTTCTTTGTTTGCAAGGTACAAGTCTGCTGAGAGTTATGCCAGGTCTTCTGTTCCTAGATTGTTGAAGTATATTGGTAAGGTTTCTTTTGCTGGCAGCAAGGCTAAGCATATTATTGAGGCTTGCAAGATTCTTGTTAAAAAGCATAAGGGCAGGGTGCCTAGGACTGTTGATGAGCTTGTTGAGCTTCCTGGTGTTGGCAGGAAGACTGCTATTGTTATTTTGACTAATGCTTTTGATATTGTTGATGGTGTTGTTGTTGATACTCATGTTATTCGTTTGTCTTATCGTTTGGGCTGGACTAAGAATACTAATCCTGATAGGATTGAGAGGGATCTTGATGCTTCTATCCCTAGGCAGTATTGGAAGAAGACGCAGTGGTTGTTGAAGGCGCATGGCAGGACTGTTTGCCAGCCTATTCCTTTTTGCAGCAAGTGTGTTATTTCTGGCTTGTGTCCTAAGAAGGGCGTTAGGAATAAATTGTAGTGGACGCGTCGGGATTGCCCGAGTTATACGAGGGCTGCCGAAAAATGCCGTGCATTTTCCGGGCATGTTCAAATCCCGATGTTAATGAATGGACGCGTCGGGATTTGAACCCGAGGCCCCATCGTTGCGAACGATGTGCTCTACCAGGCTGAGCTACGCGCCCTTTTGTTAGAATTGGATAAATCTTTCTTTAAAAGCTTATAGATTTTGTGTGAAGAATTGTATTGTTGCTTTGTCTGCTTGTTTTTCTTGTTTTTTGTTGTCGTGGAATCCGTGTTCTGCGTCTTTTATTATCTCTATTTTGGCTTTTAGCATTTTTGCGTATTTGACAGAGTCCTCGTAAGGTATGTATGTGTCTTTGTCTCCGTGTACAAAGAGCATCGGTATTTTTGTTTTTTTGAGTTCCTGCCAGGGTTTTATTTGCCTCATTTCTTCTATTAGTTTTGGTCCTACTTTGTATTTGCTGCTGCCTATTTCCATGTATCCTTGCGTCTCCAGTTTTTTCTGTGCTTCGGGTCCGAAGTTTTTTCTTGGCCAGCTTAATGTTGGGTTTAGTGCGCTGTCGTAATCTACTAATGCATTCCATAGTACTAGAGCTTTTATTTCTGGATGCTCTGCTGCGAAGAGTGATGCCGCTCCTCCTGCAAAGCTTGCTGCGAGTATTCCGAATTGTTTGTATCCTTGTTTCTGTAAAAGTGCATAAGCTGCTTCAAGGTCTTTTTTCTCTCCTGTTATTGTTAAGTTTTTAGAGTCTCCTTCACTCTCTCCGTGCGCTCTGAAGTCAAATCTGAATACAGCGTACCCTTTTTGTGCTAGTTTTTCTGAAAGATTGGTGAATATTCCGTCTTCTTCTTTGTCTACTGTTATTCCGTGGCATAGAATTATGCATTTGTCTGTTTCTTGCCTGTTGAGTATTCCGCACAGTTTTAGTCCGTCGCTGTTAAAGTATACTTTTTCTTCCATTTACTTTATCTTTAGCGCTTTTTTTATTGCTTCTCTGTCAAAGCCTACGATTATTGTTCCGTTTATGTCCAATACTGGAACTCCCATCTGTCCGCTTTTTTCTATCATTTCTTGTGCTTTGCTTTGGTCCTTGCTCACATCTATTTCTTTGTATTCTATTTTGTTTTGTTTTAGGAATTCTTTTGCTGCTGTGCAGTACGGGCAGCTTGGTGTTGAGTATATTGTGACTTTTTGTTTTTCCGGCATTTTTGTTTCCTCCTTTATACTTTTCCTCTTATCCAGTTTAGTATTGTTGGTGCTAGGTCGTTTTTTTGAAACATGTTTGTTCCATGGCCTGCATCTTCGTACATTTTGATTGTTGCTTGCTTGTTTTTCTTGAATTCTTCAGCTGCTTTTGCGCTTTCTGTATCATCATTGCTCGCTACTACTAGAAATGGTCTGTTCAATCTTGTTGTATCAATTGTTACCCCTCTGTAATCCAGCCCAGGGCTAAGTAAAATTACTGTCTTTATATCAGGATCCTGTACTGCGTAGTTGTACGCTGTGTTTGCGCCTATGCTTGCTCCTATTATTGCTATTCTTTTTACGTCTGTTCCTTTGCTTTCTAGTACGCTTTTTATTGCTGTTATGTCATTTGTCATTTTTTGGAAGTCTTCTTCTTTGAATGTCTGCCAGTCTCCTGTGCTTTGTCCGTGTCCTCTTGCGTCATATGCTATTACTGTGAACCCGTTTTTTTGCAGCCATTTTGCTACTGAGTCCCAGTCTGCTCTGGTTCTTCTTAGCATGTGTAATAGTATGACTGCAGGCCCTCCTGGCGTTCCTTCATATAACTGGTATGATATTGTTTGTCCGTCTTGTGTTGTTGCTGTTCCGCTTGGCAGGGGTCCTGTTGGCGGGGGTAGTTGTGGTTGTGGTGGTCTTTGTACTTCTTCTTTCGCGCATGCTGTTATTATCAGCAACAGCACTAATAGTATGGCTATTTTTTTCATTTGACTGTTAGTTTTCCTCTCATGTCGTGTCCTGGCTTGTCGCAGTAGAAGGTGAAGGTTCCTTCTTTGTCTGCTGTGAATTCTATTATTACATCTTCTCCTACTTTTAGTTCTTCGTTTATGTTGTAGGCAGGCATTGTGAATGCGTGTGGGATGTCTATTGCTAGTACTGTTAGTTTTACTTTGTCTCCTTTGTTTACTGTTATTTCGCTTGGCTTGTAGCCGTCTATTGTCGCGTCTATTTTGTGTTCTGTTGTTTTTTCTACTGGCGCGCTTGGTGGCGGCTCATATTGTGGTTTGTCTGGGAAGTCTGCTTTTGGGACTGTTATCTCTATTTGTGGTATCGTTGTCGGTCTTTCTTGTACTTCTTGCGCGCATGCAGCTAGAAGTAATAATGTTAGTAGTATGGTTAGTTTTTTCATATGTTTTGTTTAATGAGGCTTGTTTTTTAAACGTTGCGCCATACTAGCCAGACTCCCAGTAGAAATACTGGTATTGTGAGGTATTGTCCTGTTGTTAGCGGGCCGTAGTGTGGCATGTCTTTCAGGAATTCTACTGCTATTCTGAATATTCCGTACATTATTAGGAATATTCCGAATAGTGTTCCGTCTTTTAGTTTTTTGTTTCTTAAGGAAAATAGTGTGATGAATATGATTATGTTGTATGCTGCTTCGTATAGTTGTGTTGGGTGTCTTGCTCCTTCTATTCCTGGGAATACCACTCCCCATGGCAGGTTTGTTGGAACGCCGTACAATTCTGCGTTTATGAAATTGCCTATTCTTCCCAGTGCATTTCCTATTGCCAGCGGCACTATGAATACGTCTACTAGTTTTAGGAATGGTATTTTTTTCTTTCTTGCGTACCAGTACCCTACTATGGCTAGTCCCACTAACCCTCCGTGGAAGCTTAGTCCTCCTTGCCAGATGTAGAATATTTTCCATGGCTCGTTTAGGTAGTATGCTGGCTCGTAGAATATTACTTCAAAGAGTCTCGCTCCGACTATTAGAGCCACTACTAGTATTCCTAGGAGGTTGTCTAGCTCTTTTTCTGTGAGTTTTATTTTTCCTGCTCTTATTGCTGCTCTGACGTAATAGTATGTTATTATGAATCCTAGTACGTACATCAGCCCGTACCATCTGATTTCAAGCGGGCCTAAGTTTAGTATTGTTGGGTTAATTGTGTGTGTGAACATTTTGTATTGTTAGTATTTTTGTGAATATTATTGTTGGGAATAATAATATTATGCCTGTTGCCAGTGCTATTTTTGGGTTTGTTATCTGGGTTGTTATTATTTGTATTATTAGATAGCTTCCTAGTCCTATTGCGATTATCGGCAGTGTTTTGTGCAGCGGGGTTTTGAATAGTGTTGTTGTTTTTAGTGTCGGGTAGCTGAAGAATGCTGTTATTCCTATCAACAGCGCCATTCCGAACAGTATGTTGTTTGTTGTTCCTGTTGTTTCCGTTATTTTTTGTATTATTGTTTGTCTTGTTGTTATTATTAGCTGTAGGATTTTGTATGCTGCATAGAATGCGAGCCAGATTAGGTTTATTTTTGCGAATTCTTTCATGTATTCGTGGTATTTGTGTTTTTTGCCTGCTATTCGTGTTGTTATCCACCAGCTCGTGCCTTGGGATATTACATAAACTAGATATGTTGTTATGAATAGTATTAGTATGATTATTATGAGTTTTATTGTGTATGGTCTTATTTCTGGAGCAAAAGCTTGTTTTAGTATTCCTGTTGGTTTTTCCGCCATGATTACCGCTAGTTTGCTTGTTATTAGTGCTGCGTGTGTTAGTATTTGGTTTTTTATTGGTGCGGTGTAGAATCCGTATGCAAGAAGGAATATTATGTCGATTATTGCTGCTGTTATGAATAGCATTGTGTTTTTTTTGATTTGTTTTAGTGCTTCTGTTATCATGTTGCGTTTATCTGGCTTATTGCCTGTTGTATTGTTGGTGTTGGGAATATTTTGTCTAAGTTCATTATCAGCAGCAAGAGAAGTATTAGTACTATTATGATTGCTATTATTGTGTATTTGTCCCCCTTTTCCATTTTTTATTTGTTTTTTGTTTTGTTTTTAAAGTTTGTGGGAGATATATTTAAATAAACTGCAGTTATCTTTGTTTTGAAAAAAGATGGTGCAGTTGTCTGAACGTGAGGAGCAGCTTCCTGATCATGTTATTGGGAAACTGTTGGAGATTTTGGTTGAACGTCCTGAGGTGTTCTCGCTTGGTCCTGGCGAGCCTGATTTTGAGCTTCCTAAGCCTTTGGTTGCTGAGGTTAAGCGTCTTGCTTCGAGTGTTAATCATTATTCTCCTCCTGCCGGCTTGCATGAGTTGCGCGAGGCGATTTCAAGAAAGGTCAGGAAAGATAATAAAATTCGCACGTCTCCTGACAATGTTGTTGTGACTTGCGGTTCTCAGGAGGCTTTGTTGTTGTCTGCTGCGTGTACTTTGGATGTTTCTGAGCAGATTTTGCTTCCTAATCCTGGTTTTATGGGTTTTATGCCTTGTTTTGAGTTGTTTAATGCTGGAATCCGTTTTTATTCTTTGAAGGAGGAGAATGATTTTGAGCCTGATCCTGATGAGATTAGGAAGCAGATTGATGCTAAGAAGTGTCGTGTTATTTTGTTGAATTCTCCTTCTAATCCCACTGGCAATGTGATTAGTAGAAAAGTGATGGAGGAGATTGCTGATATTGCTGTTGAGTTTGACTTGTCTATTTTTACTGATGAGGCTTATGAGCAGATTCTTTTTGATGATGCTAAGCATGTGAGCATGGCTAGTTTGAATGGTATGGAAGACCGTACTTTTACTTTTCATACCTTTTCAAAGACTTATGCTATGTGCGGTTTCCGTCTTGGTTATGTTGTCTGTCCAGAAAAAGCCGCTGAAGCTGTTGCCAAGACTCATATTTACTCTACTATTTCCGCTCCTACTATCTCTCAAAAGCTGGGAATTAAGGCTTTGTCTTTGTCTAAGAAATACACTCAGGCTATGGTTAAGGAGTATGATAGGCGCAGAAAAGTCATCATTCCCCGCTTGAATGAGATGGGTCTTTCCACTCCTATACCCAAGGGTGCTTTTTACGGTTTTGCTAACATCAGCCATATTAGTAAGAGCAGTAAGCGTTTTGCTTTTGAGTTGTTGAAGAAGCAGAAGGTTGCTGTTGTCCCTGGTATTGATTTTGGTTCTGAGGGAGAGGGTTACATTCGCTGTTCTTTTGCTACCAAGCTGCCTGTTATTGAGAGGGCTCTTGACCGTATTGAGAAGTTTTTAGGCAGCTAGTTTTTCCTGGATCTGATTGAATTCGTTCATTTTTTGGGCGCTGCACGGCACGCCGTTGGCTATTAGCTCGTTTATCCAGAATGACACCATTCTCATTACTTTTATCGCGCTGTTTACTTGTTCTTGGTTTTGCGTTCTGAGGTCTTCCAGCTCTGGGTCTGTTAAGGTATTCTCGAGCAATTTTGCGTTGGTGTTGAACTTGTCCAGCCATTCGTCAAACCTGTATTTTGTCTGTGCTGGCGGTTTGTATCCTTGTTCTATTGCTTTGCACAATTCTTCTGTTCCTTTGAATACCGGTAGGAGTGAGGCCACATGATTCCATGTTTGTATTGCTTCGTTTTGTTTTTCTTGTGATATTTCTGGCACTGGCAGGATTGCTTTTCTTTCTGGCGGGATTACTTTTATTGATTGGCAGTAGTTTATTAGGAAGTTTTGTGATTCTTCTAGTGCTTTTCTGGCTCTGAGCGCTAATGGCCTGTTTTTGAGTATGAATGGTTTTAGTTTTTCGTTTTGCATTAGGTTGTTGTAGTCTGTGATAAAGCTTGTCAAAAAGTCTCTGTACCTGCTGTAGCTGGTCTCGTTTAGTTCTGTTTTTATGTTGTTCTCAAATGCTTCTATTGTTTGCAAATCTGATATTAGTTGTGCTTCATCCATCTTTTATCTTTTTTTTTCTTTGTTTTTATCTTTTTCTATTCTATACAATATCTTGTGTATGCTGCCAGCGCGTTTGCCGCGTTTTCTGGGAATGTGAAGCAGGGGATTCCTGCTGTTTCGAATTGTGTTTTTATTTTGTTTGCGTGTTCGCTTCCTGTTGATACCAGCACTATTGGCTTTTGTGATTTTTTGTACGCCTCTTTTATTGTTTCCACTATGCTTTCATCAAGGAGAGGAGTTTGTGTTAATGTTATTAGTATTATGCTGTCGTTGTTTGTGTCTTTTATTGCTGCTTCTATTGCTAGTTTGTATCTTTCTGTTGTTGCATCTCCTAATAGGTCTGTTGGATTGCCTATTACGACTGTTGGCGGGAATTTTTTTCGGAGTTCTTTTATAGGTTTTCCTGGCCGGGCTAGTTTTAGTCCGTTTTTTATGACGGCGTCTGCTGTGAGTATTCCGTAGCCTCCTCCGTTTGTTATTATTTGTACTTTGTTTCCTGTTGCTTGGACTTTTGTTTTTTCGAAGATTTTCATGTTTTTGAATAGTTCCTGCAGTGTTTCTGATATTACTAGTTTTGATTGTTTGAATGCTCCGTAGTATACTTCTGCGCTTCCTGCCAGTGCTCCTGTGTGGCTTTTTGCTGCTTTTGCCCCTGCCTCTGTCACTCCTCCTTTTATTACGAGTATTGGTTTTTTGCATTTTTTTGTTGTTTCCAGGAATTTTTTTCCGTTTTGTACTTGTTCTGTGTACATGCAGATTATTTTTGTGTCTGGGTCTCTTGCCAGGTATTCTATTAGGTCGCTTTCGTCTACGTTTGCTGCGTTTCCGTAGCTTATGAATTTGGCGAATCCGTAGTTTTCGTGTGCTGCAAGGTCTAGTACTGCGCTTCCTGTTGCCCCGCTTTGTGTTATGAAGGATAGTTCTCCTGGTTTTGGTCTTTTTAGTCGTTCTTTTGGGAGGAATAGGGTGTCTAGTTTTGTGTGTGCATCAAAAACTCCCAAACAGTTTGGTCCTATGCAGGTTATTTTGTTTCCTTTCAGTTTGTCCTGGAGTTCTTTCTCAAGGTTTGCGTTTCCTATTTCTTTGAAGCCTGCGCTTATTATTATGACGTGTCTTATGCCTTTTTTTCCGCACTGGTCTAGTATTGCTGGTATGGTTTCTGCCGGTGTTGCTATTACTGCCAGTTCTGGTTTTGCGGGTATTTGGAGTACGCTTTCATAGGTTTTGTATCCCAGTATGTCTTCTGCGTTTGGGTTTACCGGGTAAAGTTCAAAGTTTCTTCCCATTAGTTGTTTTAGTATTGTGTTGCCTATTTTTCCTGGTGTTCTGCTTGCCCCTATGATTGCTATTTTTTTGGATTTGAAGAATGGTTCTAGGTTCATGTGTTGTGTTTAGCCTGTTTTCTTTTAAAAGTAGTTTAACTACTTTAAAGTAGTTATATAAGAAAGATTTATATACTGTTAAAATGGGCTTTTTTTTATGAGGCGTAGTAGTGTTGAAGACATAATTGCATATATTGAGAACCATGAGCAGATGGGCAATGGTTGTTTTCCTATTAGAAGGTTTAGGTATGATACTGTAAATGAGGCGATTGATATTCTTCATTTTCAAGGCAGGTTTCTTGATTTGGATGTTTATGATCTGAGAGGAACTACTTCTCTTTGGCGCTCTAATGGAGATGTTAATTACGAGCTTGCAAGGAGGGCTTTTAAGAGGTTTATTGAGAATCTTGGAAAGCGGGCTTCGCTTGAGGATGCTTTGCCTTTTGTCTCTCAGAAAACTTTGATAAATAAGCCTTTTAACAGGTACGGAACTAATCTAAGGGGTCCTTTGTCTGTTTACAAGGGGTCTCCTTACAAAGCTTTTAAGGATTTATTTGACAATGATGATGAGTATAAGGATTATCGTGACCTTCAGCCTTATGATTTGCGTTCTGCTCCTAAGAAGACTTGGAGGACTGGAACGCGCAGGAATTATGTTCTTGCAAGAGAAGCCACTAAAAAGCTTGTGTTGAAGTTGGTTGAAAAGAAGCAGGCCAGAAAGCACATGACAAAAAAACAGGCTATTCTCGAAGTTCTGCCAGAGATATATGGCAATACTTTCCGAAACGTTGAAATTAACAAATATCACACCACTTTGGAGAACATGCTGGCATTGGTTTTTGGAAATTCTCCTTATCGTGCCATCCGCAATCTTGTTGATAATGATGGAGAATTCAGGAAGTTTAGGGATTTTAAGGAGTATGATCTTCGGTATGGTAAAGGAAATACCTGGAATAGGAAGAATAAGACTAAGAATAAAAGGCTGGGCAGGAGACTGACTGCTCTTCTAATCGGAAAAATTAAAGGTGATGAGAAGCTTGTGAATGTTCTTCCTAGAATTTGCAAGGACACTTTTGAGGATGTTCCGATTAACAGGTATGGTACAACTCTTGGTTCTATGCTGGCTCATGTTTATTCAGATTCTCCTTATAAGGCCGTTCGGGATTTGATTGATAATAATCAAAATTTTGCAAGGTACTCTGATCTTATGCCTTATGATATGAAGGGAACTACTAAATATATCTGGACTAATCCTGATGGTTCTAAGAATTTCGAGCTTGCCAGGCACGCAGTCAGGCAGTTTTTTGCCTGGAACAGCGATAAGTCTTTTGAAGAGCTTGTGGAAGAGGCAGATGCAAGAACACTTGCTCAAACCTCTATTAACAGGTATGGCACTAAGTTTAGTGTGGTTTTCAGTGTTCATGGCAATTCTCCTTATCGTGCTTTCAAGGACTTGGCAGAACACGATAAGAAGTATGCTTATCTTTTGCCTGTTATTGAGAAGCTTAAGCACGCAGCTTGATTCCAGTTATTTTTTCTAGTGTTGTTTGTATGATTTTTGGTTTTATTTCTGCTCCTGCGAACATTTTTTCTAGTTTTTGTTTGATTTTCCTGTCTGATACATAATAAAGCTCTATTCTATTTTTTTTCAAGACCACTTGTGCCTCTTTTACTTCCGGCAATGATAGTGCTGCCTCTCTTATTGCTGATAAGTTTACTCTTGTTCCTTTTACTTTCTCTTCTATCATTCCTGTTAGTTTTAATTGTGCCTCAACATCCTTTATTCTGTTCACTCCGTATATTCTTGTGACGTTTAATTGGCAGTTCTGGCATTTTTCATTGACTACCTTGTCATATCGGTCTCCTATCAGGTATCCTGCCAGTAGTGTTCCTGCTCCGTCTATGTTCCAGCTTGCTGCGTATCCGTTTTCTGCAAATTCCCATTCTGTTATGTGTTCTTGTTCTGTTTTGTTGATTTTTACTGTTTTGATTATTGTGCTTAGGGGTGCGATGTGGTGGAATCCGCTTCCTGGTTTGCATTCCGGCATTAGTGCTTCTTTTAGCTCGCTTGCCGCATACAAATCAAGCACTATTGTTTGCTGCACTCCTAGTTTTTTTGCTAGTTGTGCTATTTTTTGTCTTTCTGGCTCGTGCATTTTTTGTGCGCCGTTTACGAATAGTACTTTTTCTGGGAGTGTGATTTTCTTTTGTATTGCCATTGGCAAAAATCTGTTTCTTAGGTAGTCTGACATTCCGCAGATTATGTTTGGTTTGGTTTTGTCTGCCAGCGCTACAAGTCTTTCTGTTGGCATTGCCCCTCCTGCTGCCGTGCACAGGTTTAAATCTGCGTTTATGTCTAGTGCGTGGTGTACTGCGTGCCAGCCGAGGTGTGGTGCGTAAGGAAATAGGTTCATCCCTATTTTTTTGTCTGCATCAAAGTTGATTATTTCTCCTGTTATTTTTAGTATTGCCATCATTGTGTTGAGTTTTTGTGTTGTTGTGAGCATTACTGGTGTTGGGTTTCCTGATTCTGTTCCTCCTGAGAATACCAGCATTTTTGGCGTGTAGTATTCTTTGAGCGTTTGTTCTTTTGATGTTAGCAGGAAGTGTATTGCCTCTCCGTACTCGTCTTGACTGTCGAGGTATTCCATGAAGTTTTTTGCGATTGTTTTCTTGTCCGGTTTTACTACGAAGTCTTTTGGGTTTTTCATGTATGTTATTTTTTTTATTAGCGGGAGTCCTTTTTCGTGCCAGTCTTCTGTTTTTTTGAGTGTGAATGGGTCTACTCCGTAATTTTTGAATAGTTGTGAGTAGAATTCAGTGTAAGGGAGCATGTGCCTGCACGTGGCTTTAAATCTCAGATTTTGTATTCTCTGTATTTTTTCAAATGTGTATGTTTGCAGTTGTTTAAGTGTGAGATGTTCGCGCAAGCTTTTTCACCTCGTTCCAGATTGTTTTTGTTGTTTTTTCTATTTCTTTCTCTGTTGGTTTTGTTTTGAATTTTATTGGTTTGCCTATTGTTATTCCTATGTTTTGTTTGAAGTTTGGAAGCAGCATGTGCCTGTTCCAGAACTTGTATGTATAGAGCCCTATTGGCACTATTGGTGCTTTTGTCAGCAGCGCCATTGCTCCTGCTCCTGTGTGCTGTATTTTTTGTGTTTTGCCTGTTTTTGTGCGTGCTCCTTCTGGGAATAGGCCTATGCATTTTCCTTGTTTTAGTGCTTTTACTGCTTTTTTTACGCTTCCGTTGACTCTTATTGCGCCATAGTATTCAAATAAGGAGCTCCATAGCGGTCCTTTGAATTCCTCTTTTGTTGCTAGTATGCACAGTTGCCTGTCTTTGTACCATGCTGTCATGAATAATAGTATTATTCCGTCTATGTAGCTTTGGTGGTTTGCTATTGTTATGAATGGCTTGTCCGGCAGGTTTTCTGTTCCTTTGATTTTCTTGATGAATAGTCTCAATAGTGGCCAAAATACTATTTTGCTTATCTGATACGCCATTTTTCCTCTTTTTTGTTCTATAAAAGCAGGTAAATTTAAAAACGTTGTTTTATATTTTGTTTGTATGCGGAAAAAAGAGGTTTTTGCCTGGGGTATGTATGATCTTGCGAATACTATTTTTTCTGCCTTGTTTGTAACTTTTTTCTTTCCTTTTTACGTTAAGACTTTTCTTGGAGGCACTGAGTTTCAGATTGGTTTGGTTTTTGGCTTGAGTATGCTTGTTGTTGCTTTTGTTGTTCCTTTTATTGGTGCTTGGAGTGATGTTATCGGCAGGAGGATGCCTTTTCTGATTTTTTTCACTATTGTTTGCTGTTTGTTTACTTGGCTTGTTGCTGGTGTTTCTTTGTTTTGGGCTTTGTTTGCGGGTTTTGTTGCTAATTTTGCTTATCATTCAGCCCTTACGGTGTATAATGCCTTGCTTCCTAAGATTGCTAAGAAGAATGAGCTTGGTTTTGTTTCCGGCATTGGAACTGCTATGGGTTATCTTGGCACTCTTATCTCTCTTGCTATTGCTGCATTGATTTTGTCTAGGCTTGGCTGGGAGTCTGCGGAAGGTGCAAAGGCGATTTTTGCCGCTACCGCGATTATGTTTTTTGTTTTCTCTCTTGTCACTTTTTTTGTTATCAAAGAGGGCAGGCGTTCCTTGGGAAAAGTCAGCGATGGTTTTCGTGCTGTTCTTCATACCTTGAGAAATCTTCCTAAGCACAAGTCTTTCTTTTTGTTTTTGCTTGCTATGTTTTGTTATGCTAATGCCATTAATGCTGTTATTGTTTTTCTTTTCTTGTTTGCCAAGCAGCAGATTTTTTTGAGTGTTAAGGCTTTTTTTGTTGTTTATACTGTTCAGTCTTTTGGTGCTGTTGGCGGTAGTTTTATTGCTGGACGGCTTGTTGACCGTTTTGGGTCTAAGCGTGTTTTGGTTTGGGCAGGGCTTGCCTGGATTGCTGTGATTGTTTTGTTGTTGTTTGTTTCCAATCTTGCTATGTTTATGATTGCCGGCGTTCTTGGAGGTGCTGCTCTTGGCACTGTTTGGACTGCTCAGCGTCCTAAGCTTGTGCTTCTTGTCTCTCGTGCGAAGGTTGGCCAGTTTTTTGGGTTTTTGGAGTTGACTGACAAGTTTTCTGGTGTTATTGGTCCTATTGTTTTTGGTTTCTTGGCTTATTTTGTTAATTATCAGGCCGCCATGCTTTCTTTGATTGTGTTTTTTGTTCTTGGATTGTTTTTGTTGAAGTTTGTTCCGGGTGATAGGGGATGATTTTGACTGTTGATGTTTCTTTGGATACGCTGAATATTCCTGTTGCTAAGCACGAGCTTGCTGATTCTTTGAAGAGTGTTGAGCGTTTTGCAAGGGGTTTTGGTTTTCCTGTTGTTCTGAAGCTTGTCTCTCCTAAGGTTGTTCATAAGACTGAGGTTGGAGGGGTTGTGGTCGTTCATAGTTTGGACGAGCTTCGCTCTGTTGCTTCTAAGTTTTTGGAGAAGGGGAAGGTTCTTGTTCAGGAGTATTGTTCTGGTGTTGAGATGTTTCTTGGCATTAAGAATGATCCTGCTTTTGGTCATGTTATTCTTGCCGGTGTTGGCGGTATTTTCGTTGAGGTTTACAGGGATGTTTCTTGTCGTGTTTGTCCGATTAACTCGAGGGATGCTGAAAACATGCTGGATGAGCTTAAAGGCAGGGCTTTGTTAGAGGGCATTCGTGGTCAAAAGCCTGTTAACAAAAAGGCATTGATTGATGCTATGGTTAAGCTGTCTCGTTTGCCTGAGAAAATGCCTGATTTGGAGGAGTTGGACGTTAATCCTTTCTTTATTGATGATAAGGGCGGCATGGCTGCTGATGCTCGTTTTATACTGTCTGAGAAACCGAAGGGTTTATAAAGAGAATAATCACTATATAGTAACAACGAGGCCGATATGTGTTTGTATCCTCATTATAATGGACAGATTGTAAATCAGGACCAATTGCATGCCGTACGTGCATTTGCAGTAAGGGTTGAAAGGCATAAGACTGATTACGGTCAAAAGCATCATTTGTTTCTTGAGCCTTTGGAAAAGCACAGTTCAGAGCTGGGCGACAAATACGAGCTTGGTGATATTTTTCTGACAAATGCTCATTTCTGTGGCGGCAAATTTATGAAAGATGATGAGTTATTACTTGAGGGTCGTTTGGTTGCTGCGCGTGATAATGTTGATTTGGTCTGGCAGAGAATGCTTTCTTTTATTCGCGGACAGGAATTCAAGATTTGCAGTGTGCCCAGCTGGAACGGATTAAAGCATCTTATGAATGCTGTCAGTGTTGATGAAATGTCTTATTTCTCTTCTTTTAAGCACAAGCTGAATGGCGTCTTGAGCCCTTGTGTCGCCCCTATGCAGATTTATTTTACAGGAATGGATGAGGGTTCTGCGCTTCCTACGTTTTTCAGGCAGTAGTCCAAGGGTATTGTGATGTTTCCGCATTTGCAGTCTTCTTCGCACTCGCAGAGCTGGTTTTCTGCGTAGCATCTTGTTGCTTGCCCTGTTGTTTTTAGCTCTGTTATTGCTGTTAATCCTATTAGAAGCCCTAAGAAAAAGACTGTTAGCAGCAGGCTGTATTTCATTTTTTTAGCGTATTTGCCTTGTTTGATAAATATTGTGGAAGTGTTTTACAATAAAGCTTAAATACTTCAAATGCAATATTATTTTTAATAAAGTGGTGATGGGATGAAAGCTAAGTATCGTTGTGGTTCGTGCAATTGGAAGTTTACAAGGAATTATCAGCCCAATCTTTGCCCTTATTGCGGTAAGGCGGCTGTTGCATTGGACGCTACTCAGGCTGCTGACGAATTGTTAAGAGAAATTGAATAATTAAAAAAAAATTTATTCTTCTGGTTCAGCTTCAGCTATTTCTGCCTCTTCCTCTGTTTCTTTTATTACTTTTCCTGAGGTCATGTTTTTGTAGGCAAATGGCTGGTTTTGCTGGTCAAAGTAGTTTTTCAGCAGGGATACCTCTCTGAATACGAAGCTTCCGTCCTGTTCTTCTGTTCCTATTGCTTTCCATGCTTCTGCGAAGTTTGGATACGAGTCTGCTTCTTTAGATAGCACTACTGTCGGCACTAGTTCTATGCTGTATTTTTTCATTAGTATTCTTGCTTTGTTTGTTGATACATCTAGTGTTTCTTCTGTTTTTATGCTCATTCCAAAGGACTCTTCAACTATGTTTCTGAATACGCTGATGTTGTAGCAGTCTGTGCATTTCTCGTCTACTATGTTTATCATGTTGACAAAGCCTTCTATTTCTCCTGTGTTTACGTTTATGTATGGTGGGCTGACCATTCTTAGCACTAGCATTCCGTCGCTTTCTTGTGTTCCTACCTGTTCCCACACTTGCTGTACTACTTCGTAATCAAGTGCGTCTTTGCTTAATAGGAGGGTTGGTATTTTTTCTATTTTGTACTTTTCTACTAATTTTGTTCCTTCTTCTCCTTTGTATTCTACTGTTTTCTTTTCTGCTATGCTTATTCCTGCTTGTTCTAGTTGTGCTGTTATTAGGCTCATGTTGAAGCATTCTTTGCATTCTGAGTCTTCCAGCACTATTAATGTGATTTTTCCTTTGATTTCGCCTGTTTCTACGTCATAGTATGGAGGGGGCGTCATGTCGAATATTAGTGCGTCTTCTGCTTTGTTGAAGTTTGGTATTGTTAGGTTTGAGATCTCTCCTGTTATTACTACTGCCGGCAGTTTTGTTATGTTGTATTTCTGCGCTGTTTCTTTAGCTTCTTCTAGCTTTATTTCTTTGACCTCTTTGAGGTTGATGTTTTTTTGTTGTTTTACAAAGTCTACTGCCACGCTTATGTTGAAGCATTCTTCGCAGTCTGTTCCCAATAGGAGGACTGTTACCTGTTTTTGCTGTTCTGCTTTTGGCATTGGCGCCTTTGTTCCTGACAGCATGAAGTATAGTCCGATTGCAACTGCTATTACTACTATGATTACCAAGTATGTGTTTAGGTTTGATTCTTTTTGTTTTTTCATTGTGTATCCCCTCAGACTGGCTTCATAAGAACTGATATTTATGTGTTTTCCCTTTTTTAGTACGGATTTTATCACATTCTGATGTCAAAAACTGTTTTGTTCTAAATCTTTAAATACCTATTCTTCACTCTTTTTGTTTATGGATGCTGATTTGAAGCTTGTTGTCAGGAAGTTTGCTTTGGATAATGCTAGAAGGTATAATGGCGTTCCCAATATGGGTTCTATTATCGGTAAGATTCTTTCTGAGCGTCCTGAACTTAAGCCTGAGCTTAAGTCTTTGACGCCTGAAATTAAGAAGATTTGTGATGAGGTCAAGCTCATGTCTGTTGATGCTCAGACTGCTGAGTTGTTGAAGATTGCTCCTGATTTATTGGTTGAGAAGAAGGTTGTTGAGGAGAAAAAGCTTAAGCCCTTGCCTGGTATGGAGAAGGGAAAGGTTGTGATGCGCTTGGCGCCTTCACCTTCCGGCCCTATGCATATTGGTCATGCTATTGTTTTCTCTCTTTCTCATCTTTACTGTAAGGAGTACGAGGGTAGGCTGATTTTGCGTATTGAGGATACTAATCCTGAGCAGATTTATGTTCCTGCTTATAAGATGGATGAGGAGGATTTGAACTGGCTTACTGACAATAGGATCTCAGAGATCATGTATCAGAGTGACCGTTTGGAGGCTTATTATGATTATGCTGAACAGCTTATCAGCAAGGGCAAGGGTTATGTCTGCACTTGTTCTGCTGATATTTTTAGGAATCTTTCTTTGAAGAAGAAGGCTTGCCCTTGCAGGGACCTGCCTGTCAAGGAGCAGTTGTTGCGCTGGGATAAGATGTTTGTTGAGTACGAGCCGGGCGCTGCTGTTGTTAGGATTAAGACCAGGATTGATGATCCTAATCCTGCTATTCGTGACTGGCCTGCTTTGAGGATTAATCATAACATTCATCCTAGGACTGGTGAGAAGTATAAGGTTTGGCCTTTGATGAATTTTTCTGTTGCTGTTGACGACCATGATTTTGGTATTACTCATACTATTCGTGGCAAGGATTTGGTTGATAGTGCTAAAAAGCAGCAGCACGTTTATGATTTTTTTGGTTGGAAGGTTCCTCATCATTCTTATCTTGGCAGAATGAATTTTGAGGGCATTGAGTTGTCTAAGAGAAAGACTAAGGCAGCTATTGAGAGGGGAGAGTATGAGGATTGGGATGATATAAGATTGCCTTTCTTGGCTGCTTTGCGCAGGCGTGGTTTTCAGGCAGGAGCGTTCCAGAATTTTGCGCGGGATATGGGTGTTGGTTTGAATGATAAGACCGTGCCTATTGCTGACTTTTTTAAGAGCTTGGAGGCTCATAATCGTGATATTATTGATCCTATTGCTAACCGATATTTTTTTGTCTGGAACCCTGTGAAAATCTCTGTGAAAGATGCGCCGGAACTCTCTGTTAAGGTTCCTTTGCATCCTGATTTTCCTGACAGGGGAGAGCGTTTGTTCTCTACTAAATCTGATTTTTATGTTTCTAAGGATGATCTTGCTTCTGTCAAGCAGGATAAGCTGTATCGTTTGAAGGACTGTTTAAATTTTTCAAAGAAGGGCAAGGAGTTTGTTTTTGACAGTGTTGATTATGATGTTTTCCATGAGAAAGGAGCTGCTACTATGCATTGGCTTCCTGATGAGAATTTGTTGGATGTTGAGGTTTTGATGCCTGATAAGTCTTTGAGGAAGGGTTTGGGAGAGCCTGCTTTGAAGGATTTGAAGGTTGGTGATATTGTTCAGTTTGAGCGTTTTGGTTTCTGCAGGCTTGATAAGAAAGGGAAGAAATTATCTTTCTGGTTTGCGCACAAATGAAAAAAAGGGTTGAATCTGTTGAGAATAGATGGGATATCCTTTATAGGGATTATCCTGAAGTTTATGATGAGTTTGCAAGTGTGAAGAAATACCCTAAATGGATTCATATTCTTCCTAAGATGTTTGATTTTAAAGGCAAGGTTATTGCAGATATTGGTTCTGGATCAGGACTGTCTGCTTTTGATTTGGCTAAGTATGCAAAAAAAGTGATAGGAATTGAACCTGAAGATGCTATGCGAAACTTGGCAATCAAAAATGTTAAGAAAAAGAAGATTAAGAGTGTGGAGTTTAAGAAAGGAACCGCGACAAAAATTCCTCTTGAGAAAGATTCTGTTGATTTTGTTGTCGGAGCGACGCTTGTGGGAATCCATACCCCTGCAAGAATAAAGAGATTCGTGAAAGAGGCGACCAGAATTGTCAAGAAAGGCGGCCACATCATAACTATTAACATCGCTCCTGAATGGTATGGCGGTGAATTAGCGCCGATTATCCTGGGTAAATCGAGAAAAACTAAAGTGGACGCTGAAGGTGTTGTAGATAGAACATTGAGAAAGTTGGGTTTCAAGTATAAAGATTATTACCAGATTCAAAATTACGGGTCTGTTGCAAAGGCAGTAAGAACTTATGGTTTTATTTTCGGCAGGAAAACTATTGATTTTATTAGGAAGCATAAGAGAACTAAGATTAAGTGGAAATTAAGGATTCATTATAAAAAAATTACTTAAAATTATCTTTCTGGTTTGCCCACAAATAAGTCTGAAAGCTCTTCTAGTCTTTTGCTTAATTCTATGAAAGTGGATATTTTTTGTGGCAATGGGCTTAATGGCATTCCTGGAAGCAGGTGTTGTGCGAATGCCTGTTTTAAGGGGTGTGTTGAAGCAAGGTATGCGTGATTTAGTATTGCGTTAAACAGTTCTTTTTTTCTTGCTGGCAGGCTTTCTGCATATGTTCTTGCTTTTGTGACCTGTGCGTGTAATGGGTTTATTGTTTCATGTTCCAGTAATGGTGCCTCTATTGCTATGTTTAGCATGTTTGCGAGTGTTAGGCCGTGTCCTTCTCCCCTGTCTGTTATTGTCACATCTCCTGTTTTTAGTTTTTCATTGAGGTATTTCCATGCCTCTGGCGCATGGTTGAATACTTTGTTTATGTATTCTGGCAGAACTATTCTTTTTGTTGGAGAGCAGAATTGCCGGTATGGAAATTCAGCTTGGCTTGACACATCTTCCCCTAGCCTTAGAGCGTAAATAACTCTTCCCATATTGAGAAATAGTCTTTTTCTATTTATAAAGCTTTCTGTATGTAACTACTTCAAAGTAATTACTTCAATAGTGTTATTTTGTTCTTTACCTGTTTTATTCTTTTTTCTATTCTCTCTAGTCTTTTCTTGTTCGCTTTTGCTTTTTTTGCGCTTTGGAGCATCTTTGTAAGTTTGTTCAAGTCTTCTTTTAGTGTTTGTATTTTTTCTCTTTTTGTTTCAAATTTGTGTTTGATTTTTTCTTCGAGTTCTTGTATTCTTTTTTTGCGTTGTTCTTGTGTTTCCAGGTATCTTCCTAGTTTTGTTTCTAATTGTGTTATTTTGTGTTTTAGTGCTCCGTGGACTGCCTCTTCTCCTTTTTGTCTTGTTTGTATTTGTTGTTCTCTTTGTATTGCTTCTGCTATGTGTCCTTCTAGTTCTTCCAGGTTTTTTTGGAGTGTTTTTGTGCTTATTTTTTTGAGTTGTTTTATTGAGAGTTGTACTTTTTTCTTTGCGATTTCTCTTTGTGTCTGCTTGTGTGTTGCTTTTGCTAGGTAATATAGGATTAGTGAGCTTTTTGTTCTGTCTACAAGCAAATCGTCTATTTCTAATGGCAGGTTCATAGTCCGAATGTTCTCTTTTTTGGCGGCATCGGAGGCAACGGTGCTCCTGGTGGAACTCCTGGAGGCATTGGCGGCAATGGCGGCGCCTTGCCTGGCGGACCTGGCATTGGCGGCATTGGTATTTCTGCCGGCATTGTTGGTTCTAGTTTTGGTGCTTCAAACTCTGTTTTTGGTTTTTCCTTGATTTCTTTTACCATGTCCGCTAGCGCCAGTATTCCTGAGGCAATTTCTGAGTTTTGTTCTAGTATTTTGTTCATTTTTTCCAGTAATGGCTTCATTTTTTCTGTGAAGCTTAACCCGCCTTCTTCTATTCTTAGTTCGTGCATTGCGTCTTCGAATATTGTGATTAGTTTGTCGAGTTTTGTGTCTAGTTCTAATAATGAGACTTGCAGTTTTTTGCTGGGTGCTATCTCGAACTCTTTGAGTTTTGCCAGCTCGTCTTTGAGTTCTTCTATCTCTTTGTGTGGTAATAGTTCGTATTCTTCTTCTGAAGTAGGAATTTCATCTTCTGCCATGATATCACCTTTTTTTCTTATATATTAGAAAAGTAAGAAAGTTGATATATAAATATTTCTACCTGTTAAACTGCTTTTTTTCTTAATTCCTCTTCTAGTTTTAAGAGTCTCTCGAACATTTTGGTGGACATTTTTCTTTTTCTTAAATCAATAATGTGCTGAAGGACTGGCACGAATAGGGCTTTTTCTGTGTCTTCTAGCACTTTTCTTGCTTCTGCTGATAGTTTGTCTCTTTCTATTAAGAACATAAGTGGCAGCACCCGGTACCCTTTCGGAAGCGAAATTGTCTGTTCTTTCATAGGGTTCTGTTCTGCGAATACGTAGTCTAGTGTGATTGCATCTCTTTCTGTCTGCTTGTAACTTGCTGAGAAAAAGCTTGCTTCTCTCTGTATTTCTGATGGAGGGAATATCATTCCTGTTAGCACGTCAATCGCTAGCACTATGTGGTCCTGGTCCATTCCTTTAGGCAATCCTGAATAGTATCTTCCCAGCGTCATTTCTACCTGTCTTTCTCCCGGTATTTTTTCTTTGAATCCTCCTTTTAGGAATTCTAGGTTTTTTGCTATTCTTTCTTCTTCGCTTAAGTCATACCCTCTTACCTCTCTTTTTATCGGGTTTATTTCTTGTGGTTTTCCGAGTTCTGTTTTTATTTTTGTTAGAAGTGCGTCTAGCTGGTCCAGCTGGCTTCTTAGGTTTGTTACCACGCTTGCTCTTAGTCTGTATCTTGGCTTGTCTTTTTCCTCTCCTTCTTCAAATCTTTTTGTGTAGTATTCTATGAATTCTATGCTGTTGTAGACTCTTTTGTTTGTCAGCATGAAGTAAAGGTCGCAGGGTCCTTTGTATTGTTTTAGTGCTGCTTTTATTTCTATGAATTCTGCTTCTGTTAGTTTTATTTTTTCGATTTCTATTGTGTCTGAGAATTCGTTTATTATTCCTGCTAGTTTTCTTCTGAGGCTTATGTATGGCTCTCTTGGGTTTTCTTCATAGAGCTTGTTTATTGTTTCAAACAGTCCTGAGAGGCTTATGAATCTGTTGTTAAAGCCCACAAATACTATTTGTTGCGCGCATGCGCCGTAGCACGCGTTTGATATGTCTGCAAAGCTTATTGCCATTTTCAGCTCTTTTTTTGTACTTAAATGTAAAATAGAATAAAAATGTTTACATCTCCATTCCTGGATGTCCCATTGGAGGCATTTGTGGCATTGGTGCTTTTCCGCCTGCTATTACGTCATCAATGCGCAGTATCATTTGTGCTACTTCTGATGCTGAGCTGATTGCCTGTGTTTTTATCTTTAATGGTTCTATTACTCCCATGTGCCATGCGTCTACTACTTTTCCTTTGAAGACGTCTACCCCTGCCCATTTTTGTTTTTTGTCGTGTGCTGCTTTGATTTCTACTAGTATGTTTATTGGGTCTAGTCCTGCGTTTTCAGCCAAAGTTCTGGGTATTATCTCCAAAGCATCAGCGAATGCTAGTACTGCTAGTTGTTCTCTTCCTGACAGTCCGTCTGCGTATTTTCTGAGTCCTTTTGCTATTTCTATTTCTGGCGCTCCTGCTCCTGCTACTACTTTTCCGCCTTTGAGTGATGCTGCTACGTCTCCTACTGCGTCTGTTAGTGCTCTTTTTGCTTCGTCTACTACGTGCTCTGTTCCGCCTCTTACCAGTATTGTGACTGCTTTTGGGTTTTTGCATCCTGTTATGAATGTCATTTCTTCGCCGCTTATTTTTTTCTCTTCTACCTGTCCTGCTGTTCCCAGGTCTTTGTTGCTCAAATCTCTTAGTGATGTGACTATTTTTGCTCCTGTTGCTCTTGCTAGTGCTTCCATGTCTGATTTTTTGACTCTTCTTGCTGCGTAGATTCCTTTTTTCGCGAGGAAGTGTTGTGCTATGTCGTCTATTCCTTTTTGGCAGAATACGACGTTTGCTCCTGTTTCTGTTATTTTGTCTACCATGTCGTTGAGCATTTTTTCTTCTTGTTGCAGGAATGCCTGCATTTGTGTTGGGTCTGTTATTTCGATTTTTGCGTCTATTTCTGTGTCTTTTATCTCGATTGCAGAATCTAGTAGTGCGATTTTCGGGTTTTTTAGGAATTTTGGCATTCCTGGATGGACTGCTTCTTTCTCTATTAATACTCCTTCTATGAGTTCGGTTTCTTCTACTGAGTCTCCTACTCTTTTTTCTAGTTTGATGTTTGCTCTGTCAAAGACTACCTGTCCGTCTGCGTGTTCCATTACTCTTTTTACTGCTTTGACTGCCATTTCTGATAGTACTTGTTTTGCGCTTTCTGCTCCTTTGCCTGTTAGTGCTGTTTCTGCTATTTTGCGAAGCACTGCTTCTTCTTTTTCTGTTACGTTTTCTGATATTTGTTGCAGTATTTCTTGTGCTTTTTCTTCTGCCAGCCTGTAGCCTCTTACTATGACTGTTGGGTGTACATTTTGGTCTAGTAGTTCTTCTGCTCTTCTTAGTAGTTCTCCTGCGATTATGACTGCTGTTGTTGTTCCGTCTCCGACTTCGTTTTCTTGTGTTTCTGCTACTTCTACTATCATTTTTGCTGCTGGGTGCTCTACATTCATTTGTTTTAGGATTTCTACGCCGTCGTTTGTTACTGTGATGTCTCCCATGGAGTCTACTATCATTTTGTCCATCCCTTTTGGCCCTAGTGTTGTTCTGACTGTTTCTGCTACTAGTTTTGCCGCCATTATGTTGTTTCTTTGTGCGGTCTTGCCTGTTGTTCTTTGAGTGCCTTCCGGCAGGATAAAGATTGGTTGTACTTCTTTTGCCATATTAATCCCCCCTTGTATTTTGTGGCGACGAAAGGTTTAAAAATGTTTCTTCTGAAAGTTGGGTTGATGATTGTTACTATATCTGGCTCTCCTGGAAGCGGTAAGTCTACTGTTGCAAGGGCTGTTGCTAAAGAATTGAATCTGAAGCATTTTTCTGCTGGTGATTTTATGCGGGAGATGGCTTCTGAAAGGGGCGTTTCTCTTGCCGAGCTTACTGCTTTGTCAGAGAAGGATGTTTCTATTGATCGTGAGATTGATGAGCGCACTAAGAAGTTGATTGGTATGGATGATTTTGTTATTGATTCTCGTTTGGCTTTTCATTTTCTTCCCGGTGCTGTTAAGATTTTTTTGAAGGTCGATCCTAAGGTTGCTGCGAAGCGCATCTGGAAGGATGTTCAGGAGAAGAAGCGTACTGCTGAGGAGTTTGCTTCTGAGGAGGCTGTTTTGAACGGTATTTTGAGTCGTCAGGCGAGCGAAATTAAAAGGTATAAGGAATATTATAATGTTGATTTTCTTGATGAGTCTAATTTTGATTTTGTTCTTGATACTTCTGATTTGAATATTGAGCAGGCTGTTGCCAAGGTTTTGGATTTTCTGCGTAAAAAGTGAAGTTTTTTAAAGAATTCCCAGTCTCTTTCCGTCATGGCTATTAAGAAACACGATTTTGTGGAATTAGAGTATTCTGGTCGCTTGAAGGAGACCAATGAAGTTTTTGATACTACTGATGAGAAAACTGCCAAGGATGCTCAGATTTTTTCTGATAAGGCTGAGTACAAACCGGTCATCATCTGTATCGGCGAGCACCATATTTTGAGGGGCATTGATGAGTTTTTGGAGGGCAAGGAGCTTGGCAAGTTTACTCTTGAGCTTCCTGCTGAGAAGGCTTTTGGCAAAAAGTCTGCTGAGCTTGTTAAGATGATTCCTACAAGCAAGTTTGCTGAGCAGAACATTAAGCCTGTTCCTGGTTTGCGTTTGAATATTGATAATTATGTTGGTATTGTTAAGACCGTTTCTGGCGGCAGGACTGTTGTTGATTTTAATCACCCTCTTGCCGGCAGGGATGTTGTTTATGAGTTGAAGATTAACAGGATTGTTGATGATAAGAAGGAGCAGGTTGATTCTTTGTTGCGGGTTTTGCTTGGTGTTAAGGCTCCTGTTGTTGTTCAGGAGAAGAAAGCTGTTATTAGTTTCCCTGCTGAGCTTCCTGAGCAGTTGAAGACTGAGCTTGCCAAGAAGATTGGAGAGCTTACTGGTTTGGAAGTCTCTTTTGAAGTGAAAAAGGAAGAGAAGAAAGAGAGTAAGTGAAACTATATTCTCGTCTGTCGTAATGCTTAAATAGTAATTCGAAATACGTTTTTTAGACCAAAGGGGTATTTATGGATTTTATAAAACCGCAGCCGCAATTTTCTGATCCTAAGCTTACTCAGCGCCCTACTAATGTGAATCCTTTGGACACTGAGCTTCAGGAGCTTCTCGCTAAGCAGAACGCCAGCATTAGGGTTGTTGGTTGTGGCGGCGCCGGCAATAACACGATTAATAGGATTACTGAGGTTGGCGTGCATGGCGCTGAGACTCTTGCTTTGAATACTGATGCGCAGGACTTGTTGTATACTACTGCTGATAAGAAGATTTTGATTGGCCGCGAGGTTACTAAGGGTCTTGGTGCTGGTTCTGATCCTCGTATTGGTGAGGAGGCTGCGCGCGAGAGCGAGCATGATGTGAAGAACGCTTTGCAGGGCGCTGATATGGTGTTTATTACTTGCGGTCTTGGAGGCGGCACTGGCACTGGCTCAGCTCCTGTTGTTGCTGATATTGCCAAGAAGATGGGCGCTTTGACTGTTGCTATTGTTACTTTGCCTTTTACTATGGAGGGCAACAGGCGTTATGATAATGCTGTTGTTGGTTTGGAGAAGCTTGAGCAGTTTGTTGATACTTTGATTGTCATTCCTAATGATAAGTTGTTGGAGCTTGCTCCTGACTTGCCTTTGCATACTGCTTTTAAGGTTGCTGATGAGATTTTGACGAATTCTGTTAAGGGTATTGCTGAGCTTGTTACCAAGGCAGGTCTTGTTAATTTGGATTTTGCTGATATTCGCGCCGTTATGAGCAATGGCGGTGTTGCTTTGATTGGTGTTGGGGAGAGTGATTCAGAGAATCGTGCTGTTGAGGCTGTTGAGAAGGCGATTAATAATCCTTTGTTGGATGTTGATATTACTGGCGCGAGTGGTGCTTTGATTAATGTTTCTGGCAGCAAGGACTTGACTTTGAATGAGGCGAGGAGGGTTGTTGAGGCTGTTAGTGAGCGTCTTTCTGAGGAAGCTAGGATTATTTGGGGTGCGCAGATTTATGAGGATCTTGGTCCTGTGCTTCGTGTTATGTTGATTGTTACTGGTGTTAAGTCTCCTCAGATTTTTGGCAAGACCAAGAAGTTGTCTGAAGCTACAAGGGAAGAGATGCAGACCGAGCTTGGTATTGAGTTTGTGGATTAGAAAGCTTAATAAATCATCTCTTAAAATTTCTACTTATGGACGAAATTAAGAAAGATGAGGAAGTGCAGGAGGAAGCTGTTCCTGAATCTGTTGAGGCGCCTTCTGTTGCTGAGCAGCCTTGGGTTCCTCCTGAAAGGGTTAAGGTTGAGCCTATTAAAAAGGAATTGCCCAAGAAGCTTGTTGAGGAGCCTAAGAAGATTGGCGCTCCTTTTCCTGGCAAGCTTGAGCGTTTGAAGGCTTTTATCACTGAGTGCAAGCGTGTTTTGCGTGTTACAAAGAAGCCTGACAAGCAGGAGTTTGTTACTATTGTGAAAATTTCTTCTATTGGAATGGGCATTATTGGAATTATTGGCTTCCTGGTGCATTTTGTGAAAGAGTTGCTGTTTTGAACCACAACCTTTAAAAACCCTTTAATGTTTCTTTCGTGTATTATTCTCGGAGAAATTCGAAAAATGGAAGACGAGCAGGGTGTAGAGCAGGAGGAGCAGAAAGTAGTTGAAGCTCCAGTAGTTGAGCAGAAAGTTGAGACTCCTGTACCCGAGGCTCCTGAATTGCCGGTTCAGGAAGTTGAAGCGCCTGTTGAACCAGTGCCTGAAAAGAAATCTGCCGTTCCTACTATTGCTGGTGCTGGTGTTAAGGAAGAAGTTAAAGAGGTTGTTGAAGAAAAGAAAGAAGAACCAAAAAAAGAAGGTATCAAAACTCATATTTTTGCATTAAGAACTACTGCTAATCGTGAGGATCAGGTTATGGATTTCTTGGTTAGCAATATTAAGAAGAAGAAATGGCCGGTTTTTGCTGTTATCAGACCTCATGGTATGAGGGGTTATATTTTTGTTGAGGCGAATGACCGCCAGTCTGCTGAGGAAGCGAGCTTCAATATTCCTTATGCCAGGGGCATTCTGCCTAAGGAGATTCAGTATTCTGAGATTGAGCACATGCTTGAGCAGGTGAAGCGCGAGGTTGATATTCGCAAGAATGATATTGTTGAGATTATTGCCGGTCCGTTCAAGCGCGAGCAGGCTAAGGTTACAAGGATTGATAAGTCCAAGGAGGAGGTTGTTGTTGAGCTTCTTGGCGCTGCAGTTCCTATTCCTATTACTGTTAAGTTGGATGCTGTTAAGGTTATTAGGAGAGAGTCAGAGCCTTCTGAGGAGAAGGAGGAATCTTAGAAAGTTTTTTAAAGGACGTATTGGGGGATATTTTTTATGGCTAAACAGACTGTAGAAGCGATGGTTGAAGGCGGGAAAGCTACAGCTGCACCTCCGTTAGGTCCTGCTCTTGGTCCTTTGGGTGTTAATATTGGCCAGGTTATTTCTGAGATTAACAAGAAGACTGCTGATTTTAAGGGCGTTCAGGTTCCTGTCAAGATTAGTGTTGATGATCAGAAGAACATTACTATTACTGTTGGCACTCCGCCTGTTAGTGCTCTTGTCAAGCAGGAGTCTCATATTGAGAAGGGGTCCGGTAATGCCGAGGCTGATTTGATTGCTGATTTGAAGATTGAGCAGGTTATCAAGATTGCTAAGATGAAGGGCGAGGGTTTGTCCGGCAAGGATATGTTTGCCAAGGTTAAGGAGGTTGCCGGCACCTGCAACAGCATGGGTGTTATGATTGAGGGCAAGCGCGCGATTGATACTATTCAGGATATTGATAAGGGAATGTTTGCTGAAGAGATTAAGGCTGAGAAGACTGAGCTTTCTGCTGAGGCTTTGAAGGAGTTGGAGCAGAAGAGGCAGAAACTTCTTGCTGATATTGAGAAAAGAAAGGCAGAATATACTGCTACTGCCAAGCAGATTATTGAGAGCATGTCCGGCCAGCCCCGTGGTTCTATTAAGGCAAAGCTTGTTGAAGCCAAGGTTCCGACTGCGATTATTGATGAGTTGTTGCCTGTTGAAGCAGCTGCAGCTCCTGGCGCGAAGCCTGAAGCTAAAAAATAATTTCAAAAGCTTTTAATAATACTTTATTCTGTATATTTGCAAATGGCTGTTCAAAGAGGGATAAGTAGTATTATTTTTTCAATTGTTGGGATAGTGATTATTGTATTGGCTGTTTTTGTGATTATCAGGATTTTTAATTCTAGCCCTCCTGCCAAGGAGTTGATTTACAAGACTATTGAGCTGCATAAGGCTTCTGAGCCTGTTGACAGGGCTAATTTGATTTCTTCTATGGACGAGCTTGTTGCTGAGTCTAAGAGTGAGGAAATTCAGGAGCAGTGGGATCGTATGATGGGCTGTTTGTCTACTCGTTGTCCTGATGAGGCGTTTTTGGACATGGTTTTGGTTACTGTTGCCCAGTACGAGAAGGATATTCCTGAGAGTGCTTTGTTGATTAATGTTATTGCTACAAGCAAGTATTGGAGCAAGCCTGATCATTTGTTGGAGTTTTCAAAGGCTTTAAGCATGTCTAATGAGCAGATTAGGAATCTTGATAATAGGAGGATTGAGAAGATTTGGGAGCAGATTGTTTCCTGTAAGGGTGTCTGTCCTGAAAAGAATGATTTATATTTTGATTTGATTAAGGCGGTTGTGCAATGAGTTGGAAAAAAGTAGTGTTGGCTTTGACTGTAATTATAGCGTTGATTTTTGTTATTATTTCTGTTAGGCCCACTAATTTTATTGAGTTGCATGAAAAGGCGGATGTTCGTGTCTCTTCTACTGCCAAGATTCCTTATAGCCCTCCTTATGCTGTGAAGGGTTTTTCTATTACTGGCTCGTGGGAGGGTTCTGGAAGCGCTCTTGTTTATATTGTTGGTGAGGGTCAGAGGTATCTTGTCTTGGATACTCTTGTCATGCCTGCTGTTCTTGAGTTCTCTGGTTTTGGCACTCCTTTTGAGTCTGTTTGTATGGAGAGTTGTTCTGTTCCTCCTTTCAAGCCTGAATATGTTATTGTTTATTTGTCAGGTCCTGGTTTTTTGACTATTAATTCTTATAATGTTGCTGTTCCTCTTGACGCGTCTGGTTTGGTTTCTTGTGAGAATTGTAAAAAGATTTCCCAGACTCCATCTCCCAATCATTTTCCTATTTTGTTAGTCTTGGTTCTTGTTGTTGCTATTCTTGGCTCTCATGTTTTGGGCCATTATTGTCAGGGAGCCGTTAGAAAGCGGATTACCTTGATGATTTTCTTGGGTTCGTTTTTGGTTTTGGGCAGCGCGTTTGGTCTTGCGCTTGCCGCTCCTACTGCTAATGTTATTGTTGTTGCCAAGCAGTCCGCAAGTATTTTTTCTGCTTTGTGCATTCTTGCTTTGTTCGGAGTGATTAGTTTTGAGATTTTTTCTCATAAGGAATCTTTTTCCAAGCCTGATGTTTGGAAGGAATTGGAAGAGGCTGAAGAGAGATGGGAAGCAAAAAAGTGAAGCCTTCAGGGTTTTCTCTGTTTAAGCATCGTATTGCCGGCTTGTTTAAGGATATTGTTGAGGTTCCTCCTGAAGAGTTGAAGGTTGAGGAGAAGATTGAAGAGCCTGTTGAAGACGCTCCTAAATATTCGCCTGTTTTTGAGGAGGACCCCGAGGGGGATTATGAGGCTGTTCGTAAAAAAGAGCGCGAGGAGATGCGTGAGAAGATTCACGATCATATTGTTGGTAATTTGAATGAGGCTGTTGCTCGTTGGAAGGAGACTGGTGATGTTGGTCTGCATTTGGAGCCGCCCGTCCCTCTTCGCGAGCGTGTTAAGTCTTTTTGGAACAAAATCAAACCGTCTGTTTCTGTTTCTGAAAAGTTGAAGGGTTATGCTGATGAGGTTTTTGAGAAGGTTTCTTCTCGTTTGAAAAAAGAGGAAGTTCATGGCAAACCTGTTGATGTTGACATTGTTATTGAGGAGGAGTGGAGTTCTGTTTTGAAGAGGGCTGAATCTGTCAGCACCTCTTCTGAGCGTGCTGAAATCGAAAAGATTTATAAAGAACTCGGCGGAAAGTAGTATTATGGAGTCTCAACGCCTTTTGTTGGGAGTGATTGTGTTTGGCATTATTTTTTTTACGCTGTTGTTCAGCAAGCCTAACATCACCGGCTTTGTACCTGCGGAGACTTTTTCACAGAAGCTCAATATTGATGTGCTTTCTAGCCAGCGTTTTATGCTTGGCTCTGATGGTGTTTTGAGGTTGTCTTCTTTGTTGATGTCCGGCACTGTTTCTGGTTCTGGTTTGGTTAATGTTTATCTTACTGATGGTTCTGCCAAATGGCTTGTTTTTTCTAATAAGAAAAAGAAGAGTTCTTCTCTTGAGCATATTACTGGTCTTGCTGTCGGTGACTTGAATATCGCTCCTGGTGAGAAGCTGAACCGTATTGAGAGCCTGCCTGATGGTTATGTCACCCGTGATGGTGTTTTCTCCAATGAGTGTATTGAGACCTGTGTTCTTGATCCTTCCTTGTTCTCAACCTCTTCCTTGTTTTTGGATGTTATTGTTGAGCCTGGCACTTCTTTCCATCTTGCTGAGCTCAGGTTTTCCATGGTTGAATAAGTTTTTTAAAGTGCTCTTTTGTTTTTATTGTGTATGGGTGGTTTTTTTGATGATTTAGGTGAAGCTCTTAGGAGCGGGGTTTCTAAGGGGGATTTGGCTAAGTTGAAGATCGCTCTTGCCAAGAAGTATGGTTTGAGTTCTGTTCCTTCTGATGCTGAGGTTTTTTTGCGTACTCGTGAGAGGGTTGTTACTAAGCCTGTGCGTACTCTGTCTGGTGTTGCTCCTGTTGCTTTGATGACTGCTCCTTTTCCTTGCCCTCATGGTAAGTGTTTGTATTGTCCTGGCGGGGTTGGTTCTCCTTTTGGCGATGTCCCTCAGAGTTACACCGGCAGGGAGCCGAGTACTATGAGGGGTATTCGTAATTTGTATGATCCTTATTTGATTGTTTTTAATCGTCTTGAGCAGTTTGTTGCTATTGGCCATCTTCCTGAGAAGGTTGAGCTTATTGTTCAGGGAGGTACTTTTCCTGCTCTTGATTGGAATTATCAGTATGGTTTTGTGACTTATGCTTTGAAGGCTTTGAATGATTTTGGTGATTTGTTTTTCAGGGATGGTTTTGATTTTGACAAGTTTTTGTCTTTTTTTGAGCTTCCTGGTGATTTGGGGGATGATAGGCGTACTAAATTGATTCATGATAAAGAATTGAAGTTAAAGGGTGAGAGTTCTGTTGAGGTTGAGCAAAAGCGGAATGAATCTTCTAAGGTGCGTTGTGTTGCTTTGTGTATTGAGACTCGGCCTGATTGGTGTTTTGAGCGTCATATTAACATGATGCTGAATCTTGGCGCTACTCGTGTTGAGCTTGGTGTTCAGTGTTTGCGTGATAGTGTGCTTTCTTTTGTGCGTCGTGGTCATTCTGTTTCTGATGTTGTTAAGTCTACTGCTTTGATGAAGAATAGCTTGTTGAAGGTTGGCTATCATATGATGCCTGGCTTGCCGGGCATGTCTAAGGAGATGGATATTGAGGATTTCAAAACTTTATTCACTGATCCTGATTTTATGCCTGATGCGTTGAAGATTTATCCTGTTGCTGTTGTTAAGGGCACTGGTTTGTTTGATTTGTGGAAGTCTGGTGAATATCAGCCTTTGTCTGCTGAGGATGCTGCTGATATTATTGTTGAGGCTAAGAGGTTTATTCCTAAATGGTGTCGTGTTATGCGTGTTCAGCGCGATATTCCCGGCAATGTTGTTGAAGCCGGTTGTGGTGTTACTAATTTGCGTCAGATTGTTGAAAGAAAGTTGAAGGAGAAGGGTGTTAAGTGCAGGTGTATTCGTTGTCGTGAGCCTCGCGACAGGAAGATTGATTGGGAGTCTGTTAAGTTGTTGCGGGAGGATTATGATTCTTCTTCTGGTACTGAGGTTTTCTTGTCTTTTGAGGATGTTAGGAATGATTTGCTGCTTGGTTTTTGTCGTTTGAGGATTGTTGAGGAGAGTTATCGTTCTGAGATCCCTCCTGGCAGTGCTGGTATTCGTGAGTTGCATGTTTACGGCCAGGCCGTTCCTCTTGGAGAGGAAGGAGAGGTTCAGCATCGTGGTCTTGGCAGAAAGCTGGTTGCTGAGGCTGAACGCATTGCTAAGGAGGAGTTTGGTTGTAAGAAGATGGTTGTTATTTCTGGTGTTGGTGTCAGGGAATATTATT
>JAHWHB010000001.1 GCA_019323575.1 Candidatus Woesearchaeota archaeon | reverse complement strand
TTTATACTTTTCAGATAGTTTTAAATACTTCCTCGTCTTAAACTGTGTTATGAAGCGTAAGATTGTGAAGCAGGGCGCTGCCACTTTGATGGTCTCTCTGCCTGCGAAGTGGGCGAAAAGGTTTGCTCTTAAGAAGGGTGATGAGGTTAGTCTTGAGGAGGTTAATGACTCTCTTGTTCTGACTTCTGAAGCCAAGGAGCGTGCTTTGAAAGTTGTGATGGATGTTTCTAATCTTTATCCTCTTGTGAAGCGTTTTGTTTTCAATAAGTACGTTCAGGGTGTTGACGAAATCATTCTCACCTCTAAGAAGCCTGAGCTTTTAGCAGACATTCCTGATGTTGTTAAGGCTGGTTTGGTTGGTTTTGAGGTTGTTGAGCAGTCTAAGAACAAGATTGTCATGAAGCAGGTCTCTCATGTTTCTGAGGAGGAGTTTGATGTTATGTTGAGGCGTTTGTTCCTGCTTGTCAAGATGATGGGTTCTGATCTTGTTTCTGCTTTGAATAATAAAGAAAAAAATCTTTCCTATGTTGTCAGGCAGGATGAGAATGTTAACAGGTTTTCCAGTTTTTGCATGAGGACTATAAATAAGCGGGTAAGAAACACCATTGCTGAGAATTCTGCTTTATACTCGATTGTTTTTCTTATTGAGAATCTTGGTGATTGTTATAAGATGCTTGCAAAATTAAAGTCTAATGAGAAATTAACTAATCTGTTGGCCGATGTTAATGATTTTTATTCTGATTACATCTCTCTTTTCTATGATTTTAAGGTTGATTCTGCTGTTGCTTTCTCTTTGAGGCATCAGAAGCTGAAGTCTTTATTGGAAAAAACAAAGGTTTCCAGCGCAGAGGATGCCAAGTTTCTTGGTCTTTTGCAGCAGTGTTTGAATTATGTTATTTTGATGCTGAATAATCAGATGGTTTATGGTGTTTAGAATCCCATTCTTCCTGCATCGCACTCTCCTAGGATTATGAGTGCCTGTCTTGTGAAGTGTTTTTGCGCTTCGTCTAGCTGGCTTTCGTATCTTGTCATGCAGCAGTCTTCTTTTTCATTAAAATTGTAAAAGCTCATTCTTTTTCTTTCTTTTTTTGTCATGCCTCTCGAGTATATGTCGTCTCCGTATAAATGGTGGTTGTAGTATGCTGTTATGGCTCTTGTCATGTTTCCTTTTTCCTGGACTAATAGGTCTGCCAGGTATTGGCTGACTAGGTCTATCCATCTTCCGTCCATGAAGGTTTCATCTTTCATGCTGTAGCCGTATCTTTCGTAGATGTATTCTGGCAGCAAGGTTAGGTTGCTGCAGTTGTCTTCTGTGTAGTATTGTCTGTGCGGTGTTTTTACTAGGTTTGTGAATAGTACTGTTCTGACCATTAGTGAGAAGTTTTGCATGTCGTCTCTTGAGTATTTTCTTATGTTGTCGTATACTCTTTTTGTCAGGCCGTGGTATGCATTTCTCATTACCCTGGAGTGCTCGGTTTCATGTGCTACTTCTTTTGTTTTGTTTTCAAATAGTTCGTTGAACTGCCAGTTTGTGAGTATGGTTGGGTTTATTGGTATTGATTCGTAGTTGTATGCGCTCCAGTGGTCGTCTCTGTTTATGCTGGTCATGTACTGTCCGTCGTGTGAAAGTATAGGGATTGATAAGTGGTATTCTCCTGTTCTTTCGTATAAGATTCTTTTCATGTCTGCTGGTTGTACGCAGTCTATGTTTATCATTGGTTCCAGGTCTACAACTCTTTCTGCTTTTGGCGTCTCTGTTTTCTGTCCCATCATTGCTGGTGCGCCAGCTAGAAATCCTATCAGTCCTGCTGCTATTCCTGCTTTTCTGAGCCAGTTTCTTTTTGGTTTTGGTCTTGGGAAGCGCAGTTTTGCGTTCTCTGATACAAGCAGTGTTGTTAATCCGTGTTTTCCTGGGTCGTATTCTGTTGTGATTAGCTCGTATTCTTCTTCTGGCAGGATTTCTATTTTTCCTGAGTCTCTTATCTGTTGTCTTAATTTTAGGCTTAGGTCGTGCATTCCTTCGTGTTCTAGTGCTTTTAGCGCTCTTGTGCAGTATTTTGCTGCTATTTTTTCGAGTAGTTGTTTGTTTTCGTCTTTGTAGTTTTTGCTGACTTCTGTGAATCTTGCTGCTGAGCCCAGGTCTCCGACTATTTTTGTCAGTCTGTATGCTTTGTTGAATTGCTCTTCTGTGTTTTTGTAGAATCCTTGCAGTCTTTCAAATGTGTTGTTTACTATTTCTTGTTCTTCTTGCTCGTTTAGTCCTGCTGAGTCTATTAGTTTGTATAAATCGTAGTGTATGTTGTCTTTTGATATTAGCTCTAGGTCTATCAGTAGTGTTTTTCCTTCTGATGTTATTAGGAAGTTGTTTGTTTTTGCGTCTGCGTGGATTAGGCTTTGTGGTTCTTGTTCCAGTGTTGTTGCTATCTCTTTTTTGAACAGGTCTATTATTTCTTTTGTCGCTTTTATTCCTGCTCTTTTGAAGAAGCATTTTGTGAAGTTTTGTGTGTAGTTCGGGGCTTGTAGTTTTTCTGCTTCTTCTTGTCCTTTTACGTGCAGTTCTGCCAGTAGTTTTGCTGCTTTGTCTGCTAGTGTTGTTTTTTGTTCTGTTTCTTTTAGCGCGTCGAATAGTGTTTTTCCTATGAATCTGTACGCGATTATTTTTTGGTTGTCGTCTTTGTATGAGTGTTTTAGTATTATGTCTGGGAACAGCGGCGCCAGTCTTTCTTCTGCTGCTATTGCTGCTTCGTAGTCTTTTTGCGAGTTGAGTATTTTGACGAAGTTTGTTATTGATATTGGTCCTTGTGTTGTCGGCAGGTATGATACTGCTTTGATGAATGTTCCTCCTTTGGTTGAGGTTTTTGATTTGTGGTTTAGTATTGTTTCTTCTGATACGTAGCCGTTTTCCAGTATCTCTTTTTCGTGTTCTTTCAGGTACTGGTTTATTTCCTGTCTTACTTTTCTTTCCAGTCCGTGCTGTAAGTGTGTTGTTGGAAGTAATTTTGTCAGCAGTTTTGCGTGTTCTTCTATGCCCAGTATTGATTTTAGTGCGTGGTTTTCATTTTTCGGTCTTTTTCTGAATAGTCTTTTTCTGAATTTTTCGCAGAAGGTCTTGTACGTGTCAAAGTCTGCCAGCCACTGTTTTACTGTTTCTGGTATTTCAGTCTGTGTCATCTAGAAGCCTCTTTACTGCGTATTCTATGAAGTGGGATTTGTTCCTGTAAAGCCCGCCTGTCAGTTTTTTGTCTATTTCCTGCAGGGTTCCC
>JAHWHB010000079.1 GCA_019323575.1 Candidatus Woesearchaeota archaeon | reverse complement strand
ATTCGCGTTAATACTTTGAAGATTAAGGTTGAGGATTGTGTTAAGCGTTTGTCTAATGATTGGGTTTTAGAGCCTGTTTTGTGGTGCAAGGAGGGCTTTTTTATTGAGCATAAAGCTGGCCGTTTGGATGTTGGTAATACTGTTGAGCATGCTCTTGGTTATTATTATGTTCAGGAGGCTGCTTCTATGATCCCTCCTGTTGTTTTGAATCCTAAGCCTGGCGAGGTTGTGCTTGATTTGTGTGCTGCTCCTGGCAGCAAGAGTTCTCAGATTTCGCAATATATGCAGAACAAGGGTGTTGTTGTTGCTAATGATGTTAAGGGCGACCGTTTGGCTGCTTTGGGCATTAATATGCAGCGTGTTGGCAGTTACAATAATCTTATTACTTTGATGCAGGGTGAGCGTTTTGCTGATGCTGGTATTTTGTTTGACCGTGTTTTGGTTGATGCTCCTTGTTCCGGCACCGGCACAATCAGAAAATCACCTAAGACTATTATGATGTGGAATCCTGATATGATTAAGCGTCTTGCTAAGATTCAGAGAAAGCTTATTATGACTGCTTGGAAGGTTTTGAAGCCCGGCGGCACTTTGGTTTATAGTACTTGTTCTACTGAGCCTGAAGAAAACGAGGGCGTTGTTAGTTATTTATTGAATAGTGTTGACGATGCTAAGATGTTGGAGATTGAGTTGCCGTTAAAGAGAAGTGATCCTGTTCTTGCTTTTGATGGCGAGACTTATCATCCTGCTGTTCATTGTTGTTTACGGTTGTGGCCTCAGGATAATGATACTGAGGGTTTTTTTGTTGCTGGGATTCGCAAGGAGGTTAAAAAATGAAATACTTTGTTTTGTTGTTGATTTTGTTGGCTGCTTGTGCGCCAAAGCCTGTTGTTAAGGACGAGTTGAATGATATGTCAGAGCCTTTGAAGGCTGTTGAGCAGGAGCAGGCTGCTGTTGAGGAGATTGAGGTTAAGACTGCAGAGGCTGAGAAGGCTTCTGTTGAGGTTGAAGAGCTTGAACTGGAGGGTAAAATGAATACGATTGTTGAATTGGAAACTAGCATGGGTAAGATGAAGATTAAATTGTTTGATGATAAGGCCCCTAAGACTGTTGAGAATTTTAAGAGTTTGGTTGAGAAGGGCTTTTATGACGGTACCATTTTCCATCGAGTCATAAAAGACTTTATGATTCAGGGCGGCGACCCTACCGGCACTGGTACTGGCGGTCCTGGTTATCAGATTGATGATGAGTTTGGTCCTGGTCTGCAGCACAGCAAGAAGGGTATTTTGAGCATGGCTAATGCTGGTCCGAATACTGGCGGCTCTCAGTTCTTTATTACTTTGGCGCCTACGCCTTGGCTTGATGGCAAGCACGCTATTTTTGGCGAGCTTATAGAAGGTCAGGACGTTTTGGATAAGATTGGCTCTACTCCAACTGGTGCTGGCGACAGGCCTAAGACTGAGGTTAAGATAATCAAGGCTAGAGTAGTTTAATCACATCCACCATCCTGCACGAGTATCCCCATTCGTTGTCGTACCATCCTGAGACTGATACTAGTGTGCCGTCTATTACGTTTGTGCTTGGTGCGTCGAAGATGCAGCTGTGCGGGTTGTGGATTATGTCATGGCTTACTATTGGTTCTTCTGTGTATTCTAGGATTCCTTTTAGGTGGTGTTCGCTTACTTGTTTGTAGAGCCAGTTTAGTTTTTCTGTGTCTGTTGGTTTTTCCAGCTCTGCAACAAATTGTACTATGCTTCCGTCTGGTACTGGGACTCTCCATGCCATTCCGTCTAGTTTTCCTTTTAGTGAGGGTATGACTTCTGCTACTGCTTTTGCCGCTCCTGTAGTGGTCGGAATTATTGATACTGCCGCGCTTCTTGCTCTTCGTAAGTCCTTGTGTGGTGCGTCTACTAGTCTTTGGTCTGCTGTGTAGGCGTGTGCTGTTACCATGAATCCTCTTTTGACTCCGAAATTGTCGTGTAATACTTTTACTATTGGTGCTAAACAGTTTGTTGTGCAGCTTGCGTTTGAGATTATTTTGTGTTTGTCTTTGTTGTATTCTTTTTCGTTTACGCCTTTTACTATTGTGACGTCTGGGTCTTTAGCTGGCGCAGATATTAGCACTTTTTTTGCTCCTGCTTTCAAGTGCAGGCTTGCTCCTTCTCTGTCTCTGAAGATTCCTGTGCTTTCTACTACCACATCTATTTTCAATTCTTTCCAGGGTAGTTTTGTCGGGTCCTTTTCCGCAAATACTTTGATTGTTTTTTTGTTTACTATCAGGTTTTTCTCGTCGCTTTCTACTGTGTAGGGTGATATTCCGTGTACTGAGTCGTATTTTAGCAGGTGCGCGAGTGTTTTTGTGTCTGTTAAGTCGTTTATTGCCACCCATTCTATTTCTTTGTCATTTATCCCTGCCTGCAGAATCTGTCTTCCTATGCGACCGAAACCGTTGATTGCAACGCGAACCATAATATCACCTCTTTAGTATAACTCGTAGCGTTATCTTTATATATTTAGCGTCTTGTTTTTTGTGAAAAGATGGCGAAGATTGCTTTTTTCAGGCTTGAGAAGTGGGAAGAGGAGTACATTAAAGAGCATTTGAAGGGTCACGAGCTTGTTTTTGCTGATAAGCCTTTGACTGGGGAGAATGTTGGTAATTTTAAGGATGTGGAGGCTGTTGGTATTTTTCTTTATTCAAAGATTAATCAGGATATTCTTTCTAAGCTTCCTGGTTTGAAGTTTGTTGCCACTATGTCTACTGGTTTTGACCATATTGATTTGGATGCTTGCAGGAAGAAGAAGGTTGTTGTTTCTAATGTTCCTGCCTATGGTGATAATACTGTTGCTGAGCACGCGATGGGTTTGCTTCTTGCGATTTCAAAGCATCTTGTTGAGAGTGTTGAGAGAACTAGAAAGGGTGATTTTTCTCTTGAGGGCTTGCGTGGTTTTGATTTGAAGGGTAAGACTGTTGGTATTATTGGTACTGGTAAGATTGGTAGCCACATGGCTCGTTTTGCCAGGGCTTTTGATATGCGTGTTATTGCTTTTGATAAGTTTCCGAATGAGTCTGTTGCCAAGGAATATGGTTTTTCTTACGTTCCTCTAGACAAATTGTTTGCTGAGTCTGATGTTATCAGTTTGCACCTGCCTGAGAATCCTGAGACTCATCATACTATTAACAAGGATAACTATAAGAAAATCAAGAAGGGTTGTGTTCTTATTAATACTGCAAGGGGAAGTCTTGTTGAGTCTGAAGCGATTTTGCTTGGTTTGAAAGAGGGTGTTTTTTCTGCTGCTGGCTTGGATGTTTTGGAGGAGGAATGTGCTATTCGTGAGGAGAAGGAGCTTGT
>JAHWHB010000078.1 GCA_019323575.1 Candidatus Woesearchaeota archaeon | reverse complement strand
CGCTGACGTAGATTTTGTCTATTTTTTCGTTTTTGAGTCTTTCTCCTATTTTTTTTGCTTGTTTTATTCCTTTTTCGCTTAGCGTGCCTAGTGATTGTCCTTGGCAGATTTTTTTCGCGTTTTCTATTGTTTGTCCGTGTCTTACTATGATGAGTTTCATGTTGTTTATTTCTACTAAACTATTTATAATTTTTATTCTTTATTTTAAATGCATATATTTTAATATTGATGTATATTGAGTTCAATAAATGAGGTGATTTTGTGAAGAAGCTGTTTGTATTGTTGATGATTCTTTTCTTAGCCTCGAATGTCTTTGCGCAGGAACAGTGTGCAGAAAAAGTGAGTTATCCTGGCCCTCTTGCTCAATGGGCAACTGCTTTAATTGAGGATTCATCTTCTAGTGTTTCCAGCGGGCCGGCTGGTTCGTCTGATACTTTTACAGATAGCGATTATGGTGTTTCTTCGAGTGACTGGGCTGATGACAGCGATTGTGATGCAAGCGTTCAGAATCCTGTTGGTGAGTATTGGACGGCCGGGCCAACAGTACACTCAAGAAAAGTAGTGGAAGATCTTGAGAACAATCGTATCATGTTGATTAATAGAGAAATAAATGATATTCCTGTTGTAATTATTAATAATGTTGACAACAGGCCTAATCCGTTCACTTCATTTAAGATTCTTCCTCTTTCAGGAAGCGCTAGTTCGAATGATGCTGAAAAAGACGAGAATGGTAATATTATTATCAACGGTGAAACTGATGGTGATGATGTTTTTCTGGTGAGTGTGAAAGTGAATGAAGATAAATCAGTTGTTATTAATTGGGCGAAAATTTATAACTATCTGGTTCCAGAGAGTTTATCTGCTGGCGGTCTTGAAATTGTTGGTGGTTATGCTGTGATGCTTACTGACTCAACATCAGGTAAAGTTAGTGCTTTATCTGTAGATCTTAGCGATGGTTCTTTTGTTGGTGCTAGGACTTGGGGGTATACTGATCCTGTGGTTGGCGGTTTAATAGCAAATCTTGCAGTGGCGGGAGATGATGCTGCGAGTCTTAATGCCAATTTTGATTCTGATGTTCTTGGAACTTATTTGCCTCAGTTTTTTAGAATTGCAATAAACATCAATACTGGAGAAATCTCTGAGACCTATGCGGTAACTTTCAATATTGCTGCGACAGGTGTGGAAGTGATTCAGGCTGGTTCAAGAGCGCCGGCGCCTGCTAATGGGGATAACGTGGCTGTTGTAAACATTAATGATCCGCTGGGATGGGGTGTTTATGCTGTTGATAATACAGGAAATAAGGCTTATGCGGGTGTTACAGGTTTAGGTCTTTCCAAGGGTTTTACTGCTGCTGGGCCTGCGGGTGGAAATTATCTTGCTGTTGCTTCTCAAAGCCCTAGTGATGAGTATCAGGTTGCAATGCTGGATACAACAAATGGAGAATTCTTGTGGTCTGATTCTTTTTACAGGCAAATTATCACTAATGATGTTTACTATGACGGTACTAATATTTTTCTAGCTGGATATGCTCAGGATCTTCAGAGGCCTTTTGCTGCTGTTTACAATGCGGTTAGCGGTCAGAACGTGGAGAAGGCTGAGGTTATTTGGAGTGAAGCTAGCGGTAATCCGAAAATGGGCACTAGAATAATTGGTTTTAATTGGGGTAATGTTCTTTATTATATGCTTGCTTCTGAAGGTTCTTTTGGCATTCAGATTTATGGTTTGGGTGGTGCTGAGGTTCCTGAGTTCAGTCTTTCTACATTGTTGTTGGCATTGTTGTTGGCTGGAGGACTTCTTTTTGTTATTAGAAGGCGCAGATAGAAACATTTATATACTATCGTTTCCGATATATTAGTTCCGATATGTCTTAAACGATATATCGGTTCCGATATATGATGATTCGTGGTTTTTTGAAGATTGTTGTGTTGAAAGCGTTAGGTGAGGGTCCGAAGTCTGGTTATTCTTTGATGAAGTATGTTGAGGATAAGGTTGGTTCTAAACCCTCTCCTGGCAGTATGTATCCTTTGCTTGATGCTTTGAAGAAGGATGGGTTTTTGACTGTTAAAGGGGTTGGTCGTTCTAAGGAGTATAGCTTGACTTCTGAAGGTAAGCTGAAACTTAAGGCTGTTGAGGAGAAGCGTAATGAGTTGATTGATGGTTTTGTTTCTAATATGAAGATGTTTTCTGCTTTGACTGGTGAGAAGGAGTGCATGCCTGCTGGTGTTATTGAGAGTATGAGGAAGGGTGAGGTTCCTTTCAAGGAGTTGAATCCTGAGATGGATGCTTTTAATGCTGAGATGCACAAGGTTTTGAAGAAGGGTTTGTTGAAGGAGAAGGCTGTGAAGATTAAGAGGATTTTTGCTGCTGCTTTGAAGGAGTTGAGGTCGTTATGAAAAAGCCGATTATCAAGTTGAAGAACGTTTGGAAAACGTATAAGATGGGTGAGAATTTGGTTCATGCTTTGAGAGGTATTGATTTGGATGTTCATGAGGGTGAGTTTTTGGCTATTCAGGGTCCTAGTGGTTCTGGTAAATCTACTGCTATGAATCTTGTGGGTTGTTTGGACGTGCCTAATAGGGGTGAGATTTTGTTGGATAACCAGAATATTGCTAAGTTGTCTGAGAGCAACTTGGCTACTATTCGTGGCAGTAAGATTGGTTTTATTTTCCAGAAGTTCAACCTGATTGAGACTCTGACTGCTTTTGAGAATGTTGTTTTGCCTTTGACCTTTCAGGGCATTCCTGAAGATGAGAGGAAAAAGCGTGCTAGGAAGTTGTTGGAGCAGTTCGGGCTTGGTGACAGGATGAATCATAAGCCTGGTGAGTTGTCTGGCGG
>JAHWHB010000077.1 GCA_019323575.1 Candidatus Woesearchaeota archaeon | reverse complement strand
GGATGCCGATTGTTCAGAAGTATTTGGAGCAGTGGTTTGGCAGTAAGGTTGAGCGTTCTATTGATCCTATGGAGTGTGTTGCCATGGGTGCTGCTGTTCAGGCTGGTGTTCTTGCTGGTGAGGTTAAGGATATTTTGCTTTTGGATGTTACTCCGTTGAGTTTGGGTATTGAGACTCTTGGTGGTGTTTTCACCAAGCTTATTGAGAGGAACACTACTATTCCTGTTAAGCGCAGCCAGGTTTTCAGCACTGCTGCTGATAATCAGCCTGCTGTGACTATCAGGATTTCTCAGGGCGAGCGTCCTATGTTTAATGACAACAAGCTTCTTGGTCAGTTTGACCTTGTTGGTATTCCTGCTGCGCCTCGTGGCGTGCCTCAGATTGAGGTCTCTTTTGACATTGATGCCAACGGCATTTTGAACGTTTCTGCCAAGGATCTTGGTACTGGCAAGGAGCAGAGTATGAGTATCTCAGCTCCTAACAAGCTTGATAGTGCTGAGGTTGAGCGTATGAGAAAGCAGGCTGAGGAGTTTGCTGATACTGATAAGAAGAAGAAGGAAGAGATTGAGACTATCAATCAGGCTGATACTCTTGTTTATACTGCTGAGAAGCAGTTGAAGGATTTTGAGGGCAAGGTCAGCGAGAAGGAAGTTAAGGGCATTAAGGACAAGATTGATGAGTTGAAGAAACTCTTGGCAGAGAGTCCTCGTGATCCTGTTAAGATTAAGCAGAAGCTTGAGGAGTGCAATAAGTTGTTGCACGCTGCTGCTACTGCTTTGTATCAGAAGGCTTCAAAAGCAAAAGCTGATAAACCTGACAAGTCTGATAAGTCTGATGATGTTGTTGATGCGGAGAAGGCATAATGGAGTATAAGATAATTGGTTATGTTTTGCTTGGACTTTTAGGGCTTTATGTGGCGTTCAGGATGCTTGGCCAGTATGCTTTTAGCAAATTGATTAAGTCTGAGATTGAGCATGTTGTTGATAGTGATAAGTTTAAGGTGAAAGGAAGATTTGAATGAGCAAGGATTATTACAAGGTTTTAGGCGTTGAAAGAGGTGCCTCTCAGGAGGAGATTAAGAAGGCTTACAAGCGTTTGGCTAAAAAATACCATCCTGATTTGAATAAGGAAGAGGGTTCTGCTGATAAGTTCAAGGAGGTTAATGAGGCTGCTGCTGTTCTTGGTGATCCTGAGAAGAGGCAGCAGTATGACCAGTTTGGTACTGCTGATTTTGGCCAGCAGGCTGGTTTTGACTTCCGTGATTTTGCTGGTGGTTTTAATTTTGATGAGATTTTTGATAATTTGTTTTCTGGTTTTGGTTTTAGGACTAGACGGGGTAAGAGGCCTGGCAGGGATTTGGTTGCCGAGGTTGATGTTTCTTTAGAAGAGGTCTCTAAAGGTGTTACTCGTGAGGTTCACTTGCAGAGGACTGTTGTTTGTGAGGAGTGTGATGGCAAGGGCGGTAAGAATTTGGTTCAATGCTCGACTTGTCAGGGTCAGGGCATGGTAAGGTCTGCTAGGCGTACTCCTTTTGGTGTTTTTGCTACGACTTCTACCTGTAATGCTTGTAATGGTTCTGGTGAGACTCCTGAGGAGGTTTGTGGTGAGTGTGATGGTGAGGGTGCTGTTGTTTCTAGGGAGCCTGTTAAGGTTAAGGTGCCTGCTGGCATTCATGATGGTATGAAGTTGCGTGTTTCTGGTGAGGGGGAGGCTGGTGAGAAGGGTGCTCGTCCTGGTGATTTGTATGTTATCGTGCATGTTTTGGATGATGAAAGGTTTGTTAGGGACAGTAATGATTTGGTTTCTGAGGTTCCTGTGAGTTTTACGACTGCTTGTCTTGGCGGCGAGGTTAGTGTTCAGACTTTGCATGGTAAGAAGAAGGTTGAGCTTAAGGCTGGCACTCAGAATAATTCTGAGGTTAGGTTGAAGGGCGAAGGCTTGCCTGATTTGAGGAGTTCTCGTGTTGGTGATTTTGTTGTTAAAGTGAGCGTTGAAGTTCCTAAGAAGGTTTCTAAGAAGCAGGCTGAATTGTTGAAAGAGTTTGAGAAGGAAGCTAAGAAGAAGTGGGGCTTGTTTTGAAGGGTGCGGCGGCGCGGGGAATTTCAACCCTCGGTTGACCGAAAAGTATTTGAACCCCGGAGTCCTTATCGGACACGAAGGTCGTAACTTCGCGGCTTACCTGGCTAGCCTACGCCGCCACGTTTTTTTTCTATGTCAAACTTCTTAAAGAATTTATCGTCTAAAAAATCGTAATTGTTTTGGTGTAATTGGAACGTTTTTCGGTTTTCGAAATTTTTTCAACAACATATTTATACTAAATCTGAAAATCTGATGTTATGCTTATCAAAAAGTCAGATGCTAAGAGGTTTGAGAATTCTAAGGATTGTACTGTTTGGGAGTATGATTTTCCGAGTAAAGCGTTCAGTTACGCTACTGCTTTGATTGATGGCCGCTATCCTGAGGAGAAAAGGGTTGCGAATTTGGAGTGTGAGGAGATTTATTATGTTATTTCTGGCTCTGGTGTTGTGCATTCTGAGAAAGGTGAATTTGCGATTAGTGAGGGGGATGTTTATTTTTTTGAAAAAGGCGAGATTTATTGGGTTGAGGGCAAGAAGTTGTTTTTGGCAGTGGTAAATGCCCCGAAGTGGACTCCTGAGCAGCATAAGATTGTGGATTAATTTTATAAACTTCTTTCTTTTTGTTTGATTTATGTTAAGAAAGAATGGTCCTTGGACGATTGAGGAGACTGCTATAAAGTACAAGAATCCTTGGATTGAGGTTAGGGAGGATCAAGTGATTAGGCCTGATGGAAAGCCTGGTATTTTTGGTGTTGTTACGATGAAGGGTGGTGTTTCTGTGCTTGCTCTTGATGATGAAGGTTATGTTTATTTGACTAAGGAGTTTCATTATGCTGTTGAAGAGGAGATTATTGAAGTAGCGAGCGGTGCTATTGATGGTGGTGAGACGCCTCTTGAGACTGCTAAGCGTGAGCTTGAGGAGGAGCTTGGCATTAAAGCTGGGGAGTGGACCTCTTTGGGCATGATTAATCCTTTTACCACGGTGATTAAGTCTCCTTCTTACTTGTTTCTTGCTAGAAAGCTTAGTTTTACAGATGCAAATCCTGATCCTACTGAGACTATTAAGCTTGTTAAGGTTAAGTTTGAGGATGCTTTGAAGATGGTCATGGAAGGCGAGATTACCCACGGTCCTAGCTGTGTTGTTATTCTGAAGGCGAAGGAACACCTAAACAAATAATAGCCACTATAAAGTGATAAAAACAGAAAGGTTTATATAGCGTGTTTTGTTCTTTAAATGGGTGAGTTGAGGGCATGAGAGATATTAATGAAAAATTGAGGAAAGCATTGAAGTCTCAGATTGAGTTGGTTGAGCAATTAGGTGATTCAGTTAAGCTGGCTGATTTATATCTTGAATATGCTTTGCTTTCGAGGGGTGCTGAGTCGGTTTTGTATGCTCATAAGGCTGTTGCATTGAATCCAGAGATTCACGTTTCTGGCAATTTTTCTCTTAATGATATTCGTGAATTGAATAATCTTGATGAGGGTGAAAGGTTGGTTCTAGAAGCGCAGTATTCTGGAGAGCGATCTCCAGTGCAGATTAAGGTTATTGAATCTTTTCTTGATGGGATTAAAGATGAGGCTAAAAAAAGGCCGGATGCATTGGAGGTTCATGAATCTCTTGTTAGTATGGTTTATAGTGGCAAAATAACTGATCCTCATAATTATCGTGAACTTCTTTCTGAAGCGAGTGATGAAAGTCTTGTTGCTGAGAGAAGAAGAATAGCAAAACAGGAGACTGGTGTTAATTCTTTTCTTTCTGATATTTTGCTTTCAAGGGAGCAGGATAAAAGGGACAGGCAAAGGTGGAAAAGAGGCGACAAAATGCCCGTTGTTACTTTGGACCAGGTTCAGGATATTTTCTCTCCTGATTATCCCAAACACGTTGTGATTAATGAAGAGGTTCTTGGGTGTATCAAGTCAGGATGTTCAAGGAGTTATGGCAGTCTTGATAGGATTTGTGATGCTATTTGTGCTGAATTGGCTAAGAGGCTTCCGAGAAGGCTTGATGCGTACAGGTACAGAGATGATACTGTCGAAGAAGTAGTTGAGGTTGAGGGTTTGGGAAAAATAAAATTGAAGCTTAGACAGACTGGAAATGGAGTTTTTAGTTATGTTTCTGATGTTCAGGGTGAGAATTTTAGGATACACAACCGTAGATTAACTGGCAGGGCTTACCTTGGCTTATTGAATGATGTTGCATGGCCTAGTGATATTGAGATTAAACCTCTTGATTTGAAGGTCAGTCTTTATGATGATGACTCTGGTATTTTTGTTAAAACACGTGGATTGGAATACTCGAATTCAGGGGTGGATGTTTTCGGAGTGGGAAGAAATGGGGATTCAAGATGTGATGATTTGTATCCTACAAAAAGAAGTTTTGAGAAATCAAAGGACCCTGAGATTTTGAATGCATTAAGGAGGAGAGGTATTGTTTGTATTGGTCGGCTGGGCGCTGAGATTTTTCATTCTTTCCGTTTCAGCGACCTTGTTCGTGATAAAAAGAAGTATTTTTCTTTCATAGGAAGACTTGGGAAGCCATTAAAATTGAGATGGAATGATACAAGCGAGAAAATGGTTGGCTGGTTGAGGGATAATGTTTTGAATAAGATTACTGCTGCGCCTGTTTATGAGCAGGCTACAACTTTGCCTGAGCCTGTTCCTTATCCGTTGGGTGCTTTGTATGCTTGGACTAGTGCTCAAAACGCAAGTAAAATTGAGCTTACTGGAGGGGACCCTGGTAATGCCTATTTTCATGAGAGGTTTTCAGTTGCTCCTCGTTGGAGGCTTGCCGGTCTTGGTGTAATTGGAGATTTTCCTAAGGAGGCGTATTGGGGATTTATCTGGTGTGGTATTGGTGAGCCTAAACCAAATGCTTCTTTTGAGGATTATGAGATTCCTGGTCATTGGGATTTTGAACGTGGGGATAAGTTGCTTAGAGTGATGCCAAAGCACGGGGAAGATATTTTTGTGGTTGATTACCAGGCTTATGATGATTTTAGGGAAGAGGCGTTTAAGACAACCAATAGGTTAAGTGATGCTCAGATGCATGAGATGTCTGTCTGTTTGGCTAAAACCTTGGTTCCTGTGAATCAGTATAAAGGGAATTATAAGAAGCCGGTTGTTCTTGTGGGCAGGAATTTGGAGTTTGATGAAGCTAAAATTGTTCCCGGCGTTGAATATAATCCTGATGTTTAATCACTTTTATAAACCGCTTGTATTTTTTTCTTGTTTATGGCTAACAACTGGCTTGCTAAGTTTAAGCGTACTCTGACTTGTTTTCTTCCTGTTAGTAAGGATAGGTCTGGTAAGTGTGTTTCTTGTGGTGCTTGCTGTATGCTTCCTAACAGGTGTCCTTTTCTGAGGTTTAAAGGAAAAAAATCTTTTTGTTTGATTTATCCTGTTCGTCCTTTGAATTGCAGGAAATACCCGAGGACTAAGGGTGATTTGTTGACTGAGAAGTCTTGTGGTTACAGGTTTAAGTAGAATTTTTAATTCACAAAGCTTAAAAACCGTTATTCTTGTGTTATTTGCATGGTTGCTGTTCATCTTGGTCCGGCTTGGTTTTTTGGCGTTGACGCCATTCTTGAGGCTTTTGCCTCTTTGATTGCTTTGTTTGTCGCTCTTGCTTCCTGGCGTGTTTATCGTATGACTGGCGGGAAAAAGTATGGTTTTTTTACTGTTGGTATGTTTTTGTT
>JAHWHB010000076.1 GCA_019323575.1 Candidatus Woesearchaeota archaeon | reverse complement strand
ATGTTGATATTTCTTTCCAGATGTTGCGTTATGGTTTGGAGCCTGATGACAAGAAGCTTGCAAAGATTTATGATGATTACAAGTCTGGTAAACTGCTGACTTCTGAGCTTAAGCAGATTGCTATTGATAAGGTTAAGGCGTTCTTGGAGCATCATCAGAAAGAACGCGAAAAAGCAAAGTCAAAGCTTGATAAGTTCTTGTGGGATTAGATTTTTGTTAAGTCTCCGTTTAGTATTTTCGGCTGTATTATTTTTATTTCGTGCGCCCATCTGTGTTCTGTGAAGTGTGGCGGCTCATGCAATAGGAATATTTTCTTGCCGTAATGGTATGCTAGTCCTATTTCCATTAGTGATGATGTTCCTATGTATCCTTTTATGTTGTTTTTTGGATAGTTTAGCACAAGTATCGCGTCGCTTTTCTCTATTTGTTTGAAGCTTTCTCTCATGACATTTGTTTTTATGCAGTGTGTGCAGTCTGCTTCGAGGTCTTCGTTATCGTGCTCTCCGCCAGCTACTTGTTGTGTATCTAGTGAGACTTCTGCTTTGTGTCCTAATTCTTCCAGTTGTTTTTGCGTTTCAAGCATTTCTTTGGCAAAGCTCATGCTTCCGCATATCATTATGTTCATAGCGGTTTTGTAATGTTTGTGGTTATATATAATTGTTACCACTGTAAAGGAAAGACTTAAATATTGCTTTGTTTGTTTTCTCTCTATGACTATATTGAACCATCACAGTGCATCCTTGCTGCCATATATCTGTTTAGATGACGCTGTTCATTTGATTCTTGAAAAGAAGAGTTTTGATTACAAGGTTCCTTTTTTTGACGGCGCGTTGAATTTTATTGGAGGGAATTGGCTTTCTGAGGACAATTCTCCTGAAGATACTGTGAGAAGGGAGGTTCTTGAGGAGTTTTGGAGTTTGGACGAGGAATATGAGCCTTTGAACGCTTTGTTGAGGCAGAAGTTTCTGCCTGTCGAGGCGCGTGTTGATGTTAGGCTTCCTTCTGAGATTGTTGGTGTTTTCAAGGAGCTGGGTCCTAGGTTGTTAAAGAAGTTTGATTATGCAGGTGACTTCAAGGTTGGAGTTTATTCTCCTGTTGCTGATCCTGCTATTTTTTATGGTGCCAGTGTGTTTGCAAATCATATGTCTCTTGAGGATTATGCTCATTTGAAGATGTTGATTGAGGTTTTTTCTGGAAGATTGACTACTGATAATTGGAAGCATGGAAGTTCTATTGTAGATGTTACTCTTAAGGAGATTAATGAAAAGAATATGAAGTTTGCTTGGGGTTATGATAAGATTATTAATTCTCTTTTGAGATCAGGAAAACTTAAAGGCTCTTCTTCTGGTGTTATTAGAACGCTGGATTTGGTTGATGTCAAGAGGCTGCCGGTCGGTTTTGTGGATAGGACTCGGTCTGGCGTTCCTACATACGCAGGGTTGGAACAGAAATATAAGTATGTAGGTCGATGATTTTTTAAAGTCATGTTTTCTCGTCTACAACCATGCGCATTGCTAATGAAATTAAAGCTCAGGATGGCACTAGAAAGTTTCTGATCGAGTTAGATGACAAGAAGTGTGTTGAGTCCGTTCTTATTGTTCATAAGCGTACTTTGTGTGCTTGTGTTTCTTCTCAGGTTGGTTGTCCGATGAAGTGTGCTTTTTGTGCTACTGGTAAGATGGGCTTTTCAAGGAATCTTTCTGCAGAGGAAATTCTTGGTCAATTATCATTAATGCAGTCTGTTTCAGAACAAAAGATAACAAACGTTGTTTTCATGGGTATGGGTGAGCCTTTGCTTAATTATGATAATGTTGTGAAGGCTGTTAATGAGTTGAGAAAGCAGGGTTTGAGCTGGCAGAAGATTACTGTTTCTACTGTAGGAATTCCTGAGAAAATCAGACAGCTTGGAAAAGACACTCAGTGCCAGCTTGCTTTGTCTTTGCACGCTCCTAATGATGAAATCAGGAATAAGCTTGTTCCTGTTAATGTTCGTTTTCCGATTAAGGATGTTCTTGATGCTTGTTTGGAGTTTCCTTTTTCCAAACATGGCCCTTTGATGATAGAGTATATATTAATAGATGGAATTAATGATAAATTAGAGCACGCGAAAGAACTGGCCGAATTATTAAGTCCTTTCAAGAACATTGTTATCAATTTAATAATATACAATCCTGTTGATGATAAGTTTAAGAGGCCTTCTGAGGATTCTGCTAAAGTGTTCAAGCAGTGTTTGATTGATTCGGGATATAAGACGATTATT
>JAHWHB010000075.1 GCA_019323575.1 Candidatus Woesearchaeota archaeon | reverse complement strand
CTTTATTTTTTTGAAGAAGTCTTTTCTTGCTCTTATTTTGTTTAGGATTTTTACTGCTTTTATGTTGTCGAATTGCAGTTCTCCGCCTGCTTCTATTGATGTTTCTACTTGTTCTGCGTGTTCTTTTAGTTCTCTTATTTCAGTTAGCTCTTCTCCCAACAGGGCTATGCATTGGTCGTCTTTTCTGCATAGCTGGATTTGTTGTTCGATTTGTTTTATCATGTATTCTAGGTGGTCTGGCAGGTTTTTTAGGAATTTGTCTACGAATTCTTGGTTGCTGTGTATTAGTGCTGGCAGGTTTGATACTATGTTGTATAGTTTGTCTGCTCTTGTTTTCTTTGCGTCTTGTAGTTCTTCGAAGGTTTTCATTCTTTTCCTAATAGGTCAGCTGTGCATGCTCCTATTGTTGCGCTTAGTGTTACGGTTGCTACTTGTTTGTATGTGTCCCAGAAGCTGTGGAAGAATTCTGGGTTGAATAGTATTAGTACTAGTGTGGCGGTTATTACTGCTGTGATATAAAGTACTGTCAGTCGTACTGGCAGGAAGGATAGTAGTTTTGGGTCTTTTATTCTTCTGAACCCGGTTAGGTACATGAATATTCCTCCTAGTGCGTATGATATTGGGAAGAGTAGTGTTGCTCTTGTGACGTCTATTTCTGCTGCTACTTTTATTCCATATACGAAGGTGTAGTGTGCTACTACTCCGATTACTGCTCCTACGCATCCTTTTGATATGTCTTTGAGTGTTATTTTTTTGAGGGGGTGTGGTCCTGCTTCTCTTAGTGCTTCTTTTTCTAGCTTTTTTAGCTCTTCGAGTTTTTCTAGTTCTTCTTTCTCTTCTTTTTCTAGTATTTTCTCTTCTTTCTCTACTTTTTTTTCTTCTTTGAAGATTTTGCGTTGTCCTGCCAGGATTAATTCTAGTTTTTTGTTTATGTCTTCTAGTTTCACCTTTTTTGGCATGTGTAGAAAGTTGTCTGTCTGGTATTTAAAGTTTTTTGGTTAATACTCATCTAGTGACTTGTTTTTGCCTGTTATGATTGTTGTTGTGCCTTCTTTTCCGCCTACTACTTTTTTTGTTTCTATGAACCCGCCTTTTTCCAGGCTTTCTATTCTGCGCTGGAATGTTTTGTATGTTGCTTTTCCTCCTTGGTCTTGGTATATTTTATAGAGGTCTCCTATCCTGCCTGATTGTGTTTTTACGAGTTCTAGTATTGCTTTTGAGTCGTCTGGTAGTGCGTCTTTTGGTTTTATTGTGAAGTCTGTTAGTTTTGTGAGGGCTTTTTGTGTGTGGTCTGGGAGTATTTTTCTTGATGAGTTGTCTTCTGCTGCGAGTCCTGCCTCTCTTAGCAGGTGCAGTCCTGCTCTTACGTCTCCTGCTGTTATTGTTGTTTCTACGATTTTGTTGAATGCCTCATCTTCCCAGCAGCCGGGGCAGAATGCGTATTCTATTCTTTTTTTGAGGATTCCTTCTATTTCTTCTTTTGTGTATGGTTTGAAGTCTATTTTTTCCGGCAACAGTCTTGATCTTACTCTTTCGTCTACTGTTGTGTACCATTGTATGTGGTTTGTTATCATTAGTACTGTTTTTTTGAGTATGTCTGTGAATATGTTGTATAGGAAGTCTACGTCTTCTACTTTGTCTATTTCGTCGAATGCGAATACTGCTGATTTTTTGTTTACGATGTTTTGTATTATTTTGAACAGGTCTTCTGTGTTTTTGTTTTGTGTGAACTTGTATCCTAGTTGTTCGCACATGTCTATGAATATTTTGTATGTTGTGTTTTTTTGCCAGCAGTTAACGTATAAAACGTAGATGTCTGGCGCATTAACGTCTGGGTTTTCTTCTAGTTCTTTCAGGACGAGTTTTACTGCTGCTGTTTTTCCTATTCCTGGCGCTCCTGAGATTATGCAGTTCCTTCCTGTTCTGCCTTGTAGTAATGGTTTTATGCAGTTTGCTATAGCTTGATGTTGTGTTTCCCTGTACGGCAGGTTTTTTGGCAGCCATTCAGGGTCTAGTGAGTCCTCGTTTTTGAAAATAGATTCGTATTCCTTTAACCCCATACCTGTACTTAGAATCAAAGCATTTTTAAGGTTTGTGGGACTGCAAAAGCAGTATGATAAAGGCAATATCTTTTGACTTGGATGGAACTCTGGCCAGTGATTCTTTTGATAGGGCGGTATGGCATGAGGAGTTGCCGAGACTTTATGCAAAAAAGCACAACCTGACTTTGGAGCAGGCTAAAGAGAAAGTTTATTCGACATATTATGTTGCGCTTGATATTGAAAAGGAAAAGAGATGGACTGACATATCTTATTGGATGGACCGGCTGGAGCTTGGAGACTGGAAGCCTCTTGTTGAAAGGTTAAAAAACAAGGTTTTTGTTTATGATGATGTTTATGATGTTCTTGACGAATTGCATAAGAAATATAGGCTAATCATAATATCAAATGCAGAGGAAAAATTTTTGAACATAAAGTTGGAGGCTGAGAAATTGAAAAAATATTTTGACTGTATTTTCTCGGCGCCCAGTCATTTTGGCATTGCGAGAAAAAACAAGGCTGCTTTTCTTGAGATTATTAAAAAGTTGAAGTTAAAGCCTGAGGAAATTGTGCATGTTGGAGATGATCACGAGCTTGATTATCTGGTGCCTTCTGAATTGAGTATGCATGCGTTTCATCTTATACGTGGAAGCAAGCGCAAGGGTAAGCATATTTCAACGCTTCATGAGCTTCCTGAGAAAATCAAGGGTTTATCTTAATCTTGTTCCGCAGTGTCTGCAGAAGTAGTCTGTGTATTGTATTGTTATTCTGCATCTTGGGCAGTGGTATGTTTGGTGTGGTGGTGTTATTGGCGTGTATGCTTTTTTTTCTGCTTTT
>JAHWHB010000074.1 GCA_019323575.1 Candidatus Woesearchaeota archaeon | reverse complement strand
TGAGCTCTGTTACTATCACTCCGTCTTTTGCGTAGAATGTGTTTGTGAATGGTGTTATGACAGAGAACAATAACAGCATCAACATTAGTCCTGTGATGATGTTTGCTACTGGTCCTGCTGCGAATACTGCTAATTGTTTTTTTCTTTGTGCTTTTGTGAGTTTTTTCTCGTCTGGCTCTACGAATGCTCCTGGTATTAGTGGTATCAGCACTCCTAGTATTACCAGTCCTGAATTTTTGAGCGGAAGCCCGTACACTCTTGCCATGACTCCGTGCATTCCTTCGTGTATTATTAGTATGACGAAGATGCTGATTATCCAGTACAGGAAGGGCACGTAGAATATTCCTTTTGCTTTGAATGGGAGCACCACTCCTACTGTGGGCGTGCTCGATTGTGTTAGTATCATTATGAGGCTTCTTGCTATGTCAAAGGTTACGACTGCCATTCCTATGAAGCCTATTGCTATTATGTATGGTGTTGCTTTGTCAAAGAACCATTTGTACTTTTGGGCTATTCTGTCCATTGCTCTTAAGCCGACTTTTGTTTTGTACATTGCTGCGTACAATATGCCCAGTCTTTGGAATGATAGTTTTTTTCTGTTTAGAAGCACTGCAGCAGAAAGCACCGCTACCAGTGCTATTGTTGCAGCTGTGTCGAATGAGACCATTCTCTATTGGCTTGTTGTTTTATTAATAAAAGTTGTGTTTTAAGAAGTAAAAAAGCTAAAAAAAGAAAAAAATTATGCCGCTTGTTTGTAGCGCGGGTCCATGAACTCGCTTATTGGCACGATCTGTGCTGTTTCCGGCATTTCTTTCTGTTCACCGAAGCGTTTCATGAATTCGTTCTTGGCATGGTAGATTGCTCTCTTGGCAACTTTTTCGTCGTATTTCTTTGTTCCTCTGAGGAATCCCCATATCTCTCCGCCCACTGGCAGGTAGCTTATAAGGTTTTGTCCGGCTGCCTCTCCTGCTATCATTAGTCCGTCTTTGCTTATGATTTTCTCTAATCTTGAGTCTGTTTTCTTTGTTTTCTCGTAGTGTTTGTTTTCTATGTATTCAGCAGCCAGGTTTGCCAGTGCTCCCATTCCTTTTCCTATTCCGAAGCCTGCGCCGCCTCCTGCCCAAAACAGGTATGTTCCTGCTAGGTTTGCGCCGAACGCGCCTGCTCTTAATATTTTTGAGATGCATTTGCCTGTTTTGCCTGATTCATAGTATTCTTGAGCATATTTCTGGTAGGCAGTATCTAGTGATTGCTCCAATCCTTTCCTCAGAAGGGTTTTTTCTTCTTCTGTGCCTGCCATTTCAAAGCATTTTCTTATTTTTTCATCATTCTCTATCATTTTGTTTACATATGTGTCAATGAATTTTTGTTTGTTCATTTTTCCAACCCCCTTAGTGCTTCGCTTAGTGTGATTATGCCTACCATCTTGTCGTCTTTTACTACCGGGTTCATTGCCCTGTTGTTTTTCATCATTTCTTCTGCTACTGTTTTTACGTCGTCTTCTATTTTAAATATTTCGACTGGTTTTGTCATTATGTCTTTTGCTTTTAGTGTTTTTGGGTCTTTTTCTTCTGCGACGACCCTGTTGTTTATGTCTATTACTGAGATCACTCCGACTGGGTGTGATGCTGCATTCACGACAAATATGTGTCTTAGTGTTGTTTTTCTTAGCTTTCGTGCTACTTCTGCTATTGTTTCGTCTTCTTTGCACGTGTATGGTTCTATTAATACGCATTCTTTAACTTGCATTTTCCTCACCTTTGTTTAAGGCATTATACCTTTTTACCGCTTCATCCAGTGCTTTTCTTGCGGTTCTGATTTTCATTGTCTTTAGCCTGTTGTAAAATGTTGTTGCGGCAGCAGCTATGCCTAGTGCTACTGCTCCTATTGTTGTGTATGGTTTTGTTTTTTCAAGCATTTTCTGTCTTAATGTTTTATTAAGGTATGTGTCATTGATGAAGTCTTCCCTTGTTTCTATGTCATATCCTTTTTGCTTGAGTTCTTGTATGGTTTCATTTACAGCTTCTTTTAATTCTGTGATTTTTGAGTTTATTTTGTCTTTTTCTTGAGCGTATTCCTCTAGTTTCTTTCCTCTGATGGTTTCCACTTGCTGTATTCCTTCTTTTAGTAATTGTTGCAGTCTCAGTGCGTAATTTGTGTTTTCTCTGATGTGCTTGTATAGCTCTTCTGCTTGAGATATGTGTGATCTTAGCCTTAGTAGTGCTTCTTTTTGCACGTCGTTTTTGTTGTAGTTTTTGATGAATGTGAGTACTTCTCTTCCTTCTCCTTTTTCGCATTTTTCTTTTAGGAGCTGGTATAGTTCTCTTTCTTCTTGTGTTAGTTTTAGTTGGTCTGCTCTGTCTACCCAGTAATTTAGTTGTTTCAGTACTGCTGCCTGTGCTGTTTTGTCATCATCATTTGTATCGTACTGGCGGCATAGTGAATCCAGCCTTTGTCTTATGTTTCTTCTGTGTTCTATTCCTTCCTGGCCTGATTTCATTCCGAATATTCTTCGTATTTCATCATTTACTTCTCTTACAAATTGTGGTTGCAGTTCTTCTAGTTTTGCGTCAATTGATAGAAGGCGTCTATCTATCCTGTCTTTGAATTCTCTTGCTCTTTCTGCGAATGAGTAGTATTCTTCGAATTCTCTGCTGTTTTTTATTATTTCTTCGACTTGTTTTAGCTCTGCAGGTGTTGCTATTCCGAGTTCTACTAGTTCGTCTAGTGCGCCTGCTTTGTAGCTTTGTTCTAGTTTGTCTGTTTCTGCAGCTATTTTTCTGTCGACTGTACCTATGAGTGATTTTATGTCAAGGGCCATCTCTCTTAGTTGTTTTTCTGCTTCGTCTAGCCCTTCGTATGACTTGTCTGCAAGATAATCTAGTCCTAATTTTGATCCTACAAATGCTGCTCCGCCTGCTGCGGCAGTGAGTCCTAGGTCTTTGAGAAATTGTCTTCGTGATGTCTCTTTTAGCAGTTTTTTCGCGTTTAGCTCTTCTGTCATCTTCACTCCTCGAGTATGTAATATGGATATTTAACTATATAAATGTTTCTATTTATTAGCCACTTGGTAGTGGTGACATTTCCTGTTTGAAATGGTATTTTGGGCGTCATGCATATTCTAATGCGGTGCAAGAATAAATATTGTTGTTGTAGTGGTTGCTACTAATCTGAACTATCCTGATATATGACTACTGCTTGGTGACAACAGAAACGATAGTTTTATATATCTGGATTGCTTAAATCTGGTCTATGAACAAAAGAGATTTGGCTTTGCTTGCGGCGCTTGTTGTTGGAGGGCTTTCTGTTCCTGTAGTTTCTACTTTGTTTCCTCCTAAGAATAAGCCTCTTGAGCAGACTGTTTCTCAGTCTGTTCCTCGTGATGTTAAGAAGGAAGAGCCTGCTTTGTGGAATGCTTATGCGCTTAAGGATTATCCTGAGTATAATGCCTTGCTTCCTGCTGTTCAGGCAGAGTCAGAGAGAACCGGTGTTCCTATGGAATATTTGGCTTTGATTGCTCTTACTGAGTCTGCTGGCAGGGGTGGTACTAGGCACGAGCCTAAGTTCCAAAGCAAATATGTTGAGCCTAATTTTGAGCGTTTTGCTGATTTGCACAAGAGTGTTTCTGCCCGCAGTTTTGTGACTGTTTCTGATTTCAAGAGGCAGCTTGCTTCCAGCACTGGTCCTTTTCAGATTATGTATTTGACTGCTGTTGAGCTTGGTTTTTCTGGCTCTTTTGAGGAGCTTTCTGATCCTAAGGTTAATGCTCACTGGGCTGCTGAGTACTTGTTGAGAAAAGGGGTTGATGCTAAGACCTCTTTGGAGTCTGCTTTGAGAGTCTATAATACTGGTTCTTTTTCAGGCAAGCCTCATCAGGGCTATTTGGACCGCGCCAGGGCTTATAGGGGGATGTTTTCTGATGAATATAAAAAGTTGTTTCCCGTCAATAGATAATTTTATTCTATATTTAAAATAATTAATATGTTATCACCGAACAGTAAATAAAATAGAAACCTTTATATATTAGGATATCTATTACTACCTTGCAGAGATAACAAATGTCGGGGGTATCAAAATGAAACACTTGTTTGCATTGCTTGTGCTTGCTGTTTTTGCAGCTGGCATTGGTGTTGGAAGCATGATTGGTTTATTCATGCCTTCAAATGACGCAATTGCTTTTGAGACTTATACTGCCTCAAACCGTGGTTTGAGCTTTAATCCTGTTACGCTGGCTGAGCCTGTTGTGCAGGAGGAAGAAGAGCTTAAGGCTGTTCCAAAAACACCCAGTGCAGAGGGTCCTGTTGAGCGTGACTCTCCTGGTGACTGGATTAAGGAATCTCAGATTGAGATGAGGCCTGATGGTGTTTTCATCAGGTTGAATAACCCGCAGTGGGCTATTCTTGCTGATACCAACAGTATGGACCCCGTGTTTGATGCAGAGGCTCACTTGATTCAGACCATTCCTGTTTCGCCTGAGCAGATTCGTGTTGGTGACATTGTGAGTTATAACTCGCCTATGGGTTTCACGATTGTTCACCGTGTCATAGAAATTGGCTATGATGAAGAGGGCTGGTATGCTATATTGAAGGGCGACAACAACCCTACATCTGATCCTTGGAAGGTCAGGTGGAATATGGTAACAAGAGTTACTGATATTATTATTTACTAATTATCCACTCCCCGACCGTTAATTCTAACGGAGGCGTCGGCTTCGTGCCGGCGCCTGGATTTTTTTTTGGAAAAACTTTATAAATTAAATTCTATTCATTCTCGAAAAAGAGGTTGTGATGAGTAAGAGATTGTTGTGGATATGTGCCTTGCTGTTTTTACTTCCTATTGTTCATGCTCAGATTAATACTTCTTTGTATGCTAGTAAGTTTAATGTTGCTGCTGCTAATTTTTCAAGCAGCACTTATGTTACAATTCATACTGAGCTGATTAACATTTCTCAGCCTAACTATACTTTTGTGTTATTGTCAGCTTTCAATCTGAAAAAAATTAGCGGTGTTGGCATTGGTGCTGAGAATACTGTTTATGTTAGGTATTTGCATGACGGTTCTACTATCTTGGATGAGAGGGCAAGAACCCTTCAGTCTTTGGCTGATGAGGGTGCGGTGATTGTTTCTCCTGTGTTGCAGGTTGAGGGCAGTAATGTAAGCCACGTTCATAATATTACTATGCAGGTTAGGAGGTCTGGTTTGGGTGTTGTTGAGATTAATGATATAGACTTGATATATCTCTTGCTTTCAACAACTGCTAATGGAACTGTGTACGGTCAGGTTGTTAATGGTACTTTCTTGCACAGCTCTACAAACTTGATTTCTGCTTTTAACTGGACTTTCAATAAGGGAATTGGCTCTCCTAGTTTTACTACTCTAAAGCAGACTATTAATGGTTCTTTCCTGACTAATGCGCAGACGCAGTATAAGATGGAGGATTTTAATGATAATAATACTTCTCCTTATTATGCGCGTTGGCTTGCTGATACTGCTGATGTTGGCTCTATGGGTATGCATTGGCTTGAGCTTGATGAGGACCCTGGAGCGCACAGTCATACTATATTGGCTAGGGCCACTACCACACCTGGGGTTGCTACTATTCAGGCTAATGTTACTATTTTTGATATGGATTTGAGGGATAATAATAGTAATCTGATTCCTTCTTTTTTCACTACTAGAAATGATACTAATATTTCTAACTTTGTTCTTTGGAATGGTACTGGTACTTATAATGTTTTGAATCATACTCTGACTTTGAGGAATGGCACTTCTGTTTTCTTGGCTATGTCTTCTACTTTTGGAACTACTACCGGCACCCAGACTCCTGTTTATTTTGTTAATGCTTCTAATGCTCCTCAGGCTGTTTGTTATTCCAAGAAAGAGAGGTATATTAACTCGGCAACTGATATTGGTAATGCTGTGATTTATACTATTTGCACTAATTTGACTCCTGGCAATACTTATACTTTTAACTTGTGGGTTACTGTTCCTCAGCCCGGCCAGCAGGTGACTCAGCTTGATGAGGCTTTTATGGGCTTTGAGACTGAGACTAATCTTAATTTCACTGCTGTTAATCTGCCTCCTCTTTCAAACCCTATTGTCACGCCTGCGAATGGTTCTTGTGCTCGTGGTTTGATTAACATTTCATGGATTCCTTTCAGCGATCCTAATGGTGATAATATTACTTATAACGTGTCTTTGTATTATCCTAATGGTACTTTTAATCAGACGATTAACGGCAGCACTAACCTGACTAACCAGTCTTTTGATACTACTACTGTGCCTGATGGCAACTGGACTATTTTTGTTGAGGGTTGTGATACTGGAGGTTTGTGTGCTAATACCAGTTCTAATTTCACTATTGATAATACTCTTCCTAACGTGACTATTATTTCTCCTGTTGCAGGCTCAAGTTATACTTTCCTTGAGTACGTGAATATTTCTGTTAATGTTACTGATAATATTAGGGTTGGTAATGTGACTGCGAATATTACCCTGCCTAATGGTACTGTGCAGCAGCTTACTTTGGTGAATGCCACTGGTAATCCGACCGGCGGGGTGTATAATGCTTCTTACCTTATTCCGAGCCTTAATGGTCAATACAATATTACGATTATAGCGTATGATACTTGTGCTGGCAACGTGAATGCTTCTGAGACTACGTATTTCAGTACTATTAACATGTCTGTGATTAAAACAGCAGTTCCTGATCCTGTGAATGCAGGCTCCCAGTTGAATTATACTATTATTGTTAATAATACGGGCAACGGAACTGCTTATAATCTGACAATTGTTGACCTTTATCCTTCTGGTGTTGTTTTTGATAGCGCGTCTCCGCCTCCTGATGTTGGCAATAACACCTGGAACTTTACTAATCTGACTGGCGGTTCTTTCATTGAGATTAACATTACTGTTAATGTTAGTGGTTCTTTGGGTAATGGCACTATTTTGATTAATACTGTGAACTTGTCTTATTATGATACTCACGAGGATTATAGCATTGTGACTGCCACTGAGATTACTGTTACTTCCGGCGCGCCTGCTATTTATGTTATTAAGACTGCTAATCCTGATCCTGTGAATCCTGGCGGTATTTTGGTTTACACTATTAACGTGTCAAATCTTGGCGATACTTCTGCTTCTAATGTGACTGTTATTGAGACTGAGAACGCGAATGAGACTACTTTCATTAATGCCTCTCCTTCGCCCACGCTTCCTAATACTACTTGGGTGTTCGCGTCTATGCCTGCGTTTAGCACTCAATTGATTAATATTACCAAGCTTGTCAATAGCAGTCTTGTTGATGGTACTGTGATTACCAACAGCGTTACTGTGACGTATAACGGCAATAGCACTAACACTTCTAAGAACACTACTGTTGAAGGTTTCCCGATTATCACTATTACGAAGTCTGACAGTCCTGATCCTGTTGTGACTGACAGCCAGTTGACTTATACTGTTTTGATTCAGAACACTGGAACTGGTCCTGCTTTGGACTTAATACTTACAGAGTTGTACCCTTCGGGAGTTGTTTTTGACAGTTCATCTCCAAGTCCTTCAAGCGGGAATAATTCTTGGAATTTGGGAACTTTGGGTTACGGCAACAGCACCTCTGTGACTATAACTGTTAATGTTACTGCTCCTGCTGGTACTGTTTTGAATGATACTGTGAATTTGACTTTTAAGAATGAGACTTGCACTGAGGAGGTTTGTGAGAGTGCTGAGGCCAGCGCTCTTACCACGGTTACTTCAGCCCCTCCTCCGCCTACTGGTGGCGGTGGCGGTGGTGGCGCGACGCGTGGTTTTCAGGCAGCTCCTCTTTGCTTGAATGGAACTTATGTTCAGGAGGGTGCTAATGTTTATGGCCCGTTGTGCTGCCCTCCAAATGGTGATGTTTACTGTCAGACTATGGGTTCTGCGTGGTATTGTGAGCTTGTTTCTGGTAAGACTTTTGGTGTTTGCAGGCTTCCTGAAGGCCAGCCTTTGCCTCCTGCCAGTATTCCTGAGCAGGCAGAGGAGTCTCCTCCTGTTGTGGCTGAGAAGTCTTTGCCGCCTGAGGGAATTCCTTATGAGCCTGTGCCTGGGCCTGTTTTGGTTCGTGTTCCAGAGCAAAAATCTTACTCTTTGTTGATTGGTGCTCTTGTTGCTATTGCTCTTGCTTTGGGTGCTGTGTTCTATTTTGTTAGAAGTGTTCCTAAGCACGGAAGAAGGCATTAATTTTCGTAAGCTTTAAAAACCCCCTCCCTGTTTTTAGGGTTATAGGGAGGGTGATTTGAGTGAAGAATGAACTGACTGTGGCGATTGTTATTGCTTTGTTTGCAGCTTTGGCTGTTGCTGTCAGCGCTGTTGTCTAATTTACTTGCATTCTATTAATGCTAGTTTTTCTCCGATTTGTTCGAGTTTTTCGTCGAGTATTTTTATTGTTTCGTCTGCAAGGTTGTATTCTGTTTTGAATACTGCCAGCCACTGCCTTGCTGATGCGACTGTGTCTGATACTGGTTTTACAGAGTCTTCTTTTACTCCTTCTGTTGCGCAGACTATTCCTGCCATTTTGCTTCCTATTTCGTCTATTTTTTCTGTTAAGATTTTCATGGCTTCGTCTGCTATGTCATATTCTGTTTTGAATACTGCTAGCCAGTTTTTTACATCTCTGACTACGTTTTCTGCATTTCTGACTGTTTCAGGTTTGACTTCCATTTTAACACCTCGTTTTCGTGTTATCTGGAAAAAATTGCAAAGGGTATAAAAGATTTTAGGTAATATGTATATTTTGTTATAACAATTCTTTTAAGTAATTCCTTGTTTATGACTGATGAATGGATGAGAGTGAAAAGAGGTTGGAGGATTATTCTCTGGTTTTTTTGAAATCTGTTGAAACGCTGGGCATTCCTAAGTCTGTTTCTTTTCGTTATGAGGATCCAAACGTCTATGTTGGTCCCAGGTCAGATTCTGTTGTTCATAAAAGGCCGCCTGACGAGGTTGTTATTTTTTTTAGGGCTGACAAGGATGAAGCTTTTTTTGAACACGCAGGTTCTTTCTGGTTTTTGCATGGTTATGCTGATAATGGTTTTTACACGCGCACGATTTGCCAGCGCTGTCTTGTTGCTGATAAAATAACTCCTTATGTTGAGAAATTGGTTGGTTTTGCCAATAAGGAGGTTCTTGTGAAGGATGTGCTTCCTCCGTTTGAGAGGACTCCTAATTTTCCTGCTTTTGATATTCCTGATACTGGCTTTAAGCTTGTGCTTAGTGAATCTAAGGGTCTTGTTAGAGTTGTTGTTGCTGAGATTGACAGGGGTTTTGGAAACCTTGATAATCTTTGTTCTGTTGCAAGGTTTGAGTATGAGGGAAGGAAATAGAGTTTTGCAAAAATTTTAATATAGGCTGTTTTTTATTTCGTGAATGAAAGTTTTTGTTTCGTATAGGTTTACTGGAGAGAACAAGAAGGAACTGAATGAAATCTTGCCAGAGGTTTGTGAAACTCTAAAATCTGCAGGACACGACCATTATTGTTCATTTTTTGATTCTGCACAGTTTGAGCATGAAAAGTGGAGTGGTAAGAAAATTTTGCAGAAGGCTTTTTCTGAGATTGATATTTCTGAAGTTGTTTTGTTTTTTGTTAGAACTTCTGATGTCAGCCAGGGGATGCTTGTTGAATTGGGTTATTCTCTTGCGAAAAACAAGAAAATTGTTTTGCTGATTAATAACTCTGTCAAGGACAGCATTTTCAGGAGGCAGATCGAGCATGTTGTTGAGTTTGATGATATGTCTGACCTGAAGGATAAGTTGGTGAATTTGAAGTTATGAACATCTACGTCTGCGGTAACCCGCTTGTAAAAGAGGATAGTTTGCCTTTGCGTATCTTGCCTGAGCTGAGAAAAAGGTTTCCGTCTATTGATTTTGTTGAGTTTGAGCCTTCTGAGGACCTGCCTGATGAGAATTTAATCATTATGGACACTGTGATTAACGCGAAGGATGTTATGATAATAGACGACATCGACAAATTTGTTGAGACAAAAGCTCTTTCACTGCATGACTTCGACCTAGGCTTGAATTTGAAGCTGGCGAAGAAGTTAGGAAAGCTGAAAAGTGTGAAGATTATTGGTGTTCCGCCTAAGGCTTCTGTTGATATGATTTGTAGTGTTATTTCCAGTTTATTTTGAGAAAGTGTGCTGCGCAGCTCATGCAGGGGTCGTATGCTCTGACTAATTTCTCGATTTCAAACTGCATTTTGTTTTTGGGTAACTTTAGGTTTGCTTCTATTAGTGCTTTGATGTCCTGTTCAATATTGATTTGATTCTGTCCTGTTGGGACTACTATGTCTGCGTGTGTTACTTTGCCGTCCTTGCCTACTTCTACGAGATAGTATAGTGTTCCTCTGGGTGCTTCCACTACTCCTACTCCTGTTCCTGTTGTTTTTGGTGGTTGTATTGGTTCTTTTTTGAATTTTGTTTTCTTCAGTATTTCCACGCTGGCATCTATTGAATGCAGTATTTCTATTGCTTGTGCCAGATTATTGTGGTAGATGTTCTTTGATGGGAATATGTCTAGTGCCTTTTTTGCTGTCTGTCTTGTTTTTTTGTGGAGGTAGCCTTCGTTCATGTTTACTCGTGACAGCGCTCCAACCAGATAGGTCTGTCCTTCGAATTTGTAGCCTGATGCTTGTGAGTATGGTATTACTTTGTGCACTAAGTGCTCGCCGTATTTTTGCCATGGTACGCAGGTGTATTTTCCTGTGCAGATGTGGTCTCCTGTGTAGAAGTTGAAGTCAGGGCTTGTCATGCAGACGTATTCTGTTTCTGATGTGAAGTTGAATTTTTCTGGCACGAATATTTCTATGAGTTCTATTACGTCTTGTCTTATGTGTTCTAGTTTTTTTATGACTTCTTTTGTTTCTTTTGGGTCTGGTATTTGTGTGAACCCTCCTACTGCGGGGTATGGCGGGTGTACTGGTTTTCCTGCTATTAGCGTGCTTAATGCGTTTCCTGCTGCTTTTACGTCAAAGCATTGGTGCAGGAGCTTGTGTTCTTTTTCGTTTTTCTCGTCGAACTCAAGTATGCTGTCTTTTTCTAGTACGTCTGGGAGTGAGAACATGTACAGGTGTAATGCGTGGTCTCTGATGTACAGGCCGTACATCGCAAGCTTTCTCAATAGTATTGTTTGTTCTGTTGGTTTTATTCCTAGTGCGTTTTCTACTGCTTGTATGCAGCACAGTAGGTGTGCGATGCTGCATGTTCCGCAGATTCTGCACATTAGTTGTGGTGCTCCTATTGCTGGCTTGCCTCTTATTGCTTGTGTGTAGAATCTTTTGTTTTCTGATACTTTCAGTTGTACGTATTCTACTTTTCCTTTTCTTACTTTTACGTCTAGGTCTGTGTGTCCTTCGATTTTGCTTAAATTCTCGATTGTTATGTCGAAGTTGTGCATTTTACACCTTGAATTTTTTTAGATATTTTTCCAGCATTTGTAAAAAGTCTTTTTCTTCCATTGGGCATCCTGGTATATTGTCGTCTACTTTTATGACGTCTTTTAGCGCGAGTACTTTTTCTCTGTGTTTAAACTTGATAAGTAATGGTTTGATTTCTTTTTTTGTTTCCGGGTCAAAGAGGTTTCTTTGTGCTGATGGCATTCCTGTTACTGCGCAGCTTCCTGTTGCTATTACGTACTTGCTGTTTTTGCGTATCTCTTTTGCTCTTTTCGCGTCTTTTTCTGTTGCTATTGCTCCTTCGATGAATGCTACGTCAAGGTTTTTCAGGACGTTTTTTGATTTTAGGATTCTTGCGTAGACAAAGTCTATTTTTTTGCTCCATTCCTGCCAGTGGTCGTTCATGACTTCTGTCATGATTATGGTGTTGTCTTCGCAGCAGGCGAATGTGAACCAGCCTATTCTAAGCCTCTTTTTCATATGTCTGGCTTATTTCCAAAACTATTTAAATTCTACTTTATTTTTGCTTGTTTATGAAAAGGGGTTTTTATCTTGTTTTGGCGACTGCTTTAGTTAGCGGTGTCTCTATCTTTTTGAACAAGTTTGCTGTTCAGGGTCTTGACCCTTATTTTTTCTCGTTTTCTAAGAATGTTTTGGTTGCTGTTTTCCTGTTTTCCATGCTTTTGCTGATGAGGGAATGGGCAGATCTGAAGTCTTTGAGGTTTAAGCAGTGGCTGCAGTTGTTAATTATCGGTCTTGTTGGCGGTTCTGTGCCGTTTTTGTTGTTTTTTAAGGGTTTGCAGTTGACTTCTGCTGCATCTGCTTCTTTTGTTCATAAGTCGATGTTTGTTTTTGTGGCTGTGCTTGCCGCTGTTTTCCTTAAAGAGCGCATTAGCTTGAAGTTCCTTGCCGGAGCTGTTTTGCTTTTTGTTGGTAATTTGTTGCTTGTTAATTTCGCTTGGGGTTTTGATTTTGGTGCTTTGCTTGTGCTTGGCGCTACTGTTTTGTGGGCTGTTGAGAACACTCTGTCCAAGTATGTTTTGAGGGAGCTTTCTTCGCGTGTTGTTGCTTTTGGCAGGATGTTTTTTGGTTCTTTGTTCATCTTAATATTCCTGTTCGCTACTGGCGGTGTTTCTCAGGTTTCAATGTCGCTTGCTCATTTAAAGTGGGTTTTGTTTACGAGTATTCTTTTGTTGTTGTACGCTGCCACTTGGTATGAGGGTTTGCGTTCTATTAACGTTTCAACAGCCACCTGTATTCTTTTGCTTGGTTCTGTTGTTACATCGTTATTGCAGTTGTTTGGCGGTGTTGTGCCTTCGTTTGCTCAGGCTGCTGGTATGGTTTTGCTTGTTGTTGGTGTGCTGGCTGTTTCCCGCCAGCCGGTTTTGTCATGAATGGTTTGCTTCTTTGCTGCAGGTTTTCTGATGTTACTAATCGTTTGAATTATTGTGGTCCTTTGAGGGCTTTTGAGGTTTTTGAGAGGTTTATCAAGACCGGTGAGGGTGAGAGAGAGGTTCGGGATTTGTTGTCTAGGTTTGAGAGTGTTTTTCCTTATTTGCAGTTGATTGCCAGGAAGCATAATCTCAGTCCTTTTGATGAGAGGGTTGTTGAGGCTTACTGGCTTGGCAATGAGCTTTTGGACGCTTTTACTGTTGATGATTTCAGGGAGTTTCTTGTTGAGCTTGGCACGAGGGGTTTGCCTTCTGATATTGTAAAGAAACTGCAGGATAAGGTTCCTGTTGGTGCTTTGCCTTGTCACGCTTTTCATGTTTTGTTTGTTGGTGTTGGCCGTGTTACTGGCAAGGTGCCTACTAATCAGGATAATATGACTAAGTGTTTGATTTCTTCTGGCGAGGTTGTTGAGGTTTTGGGTCCTGCTGAGGTTTCTGTTCGCAGGCTTTCTTTGACTCCTTGTGATGGGGGTTGGTGTCTTGCGCCTGCTGATGTTGCTGTTGTTTACAATCCGGAGTTTTTGAAGCCGGTTGTTGGTGATGTTGTTGCTGTGCATTGGAATCATGCTGTGCATGTTATTGATAAAATGCAGGCTGAGAATGTGAAGGTGTACACTCAGAAAGCGATTGATGCTGTTAATTCAGTTTTTCAATAACTATGCCGAACTGCACTAATACTTGGTCTCCTTTTTCTACTTTGATGTCTTTGGCTATTGCTGCTCTTTTTTCTCCTTTGCAGTCTATGAGGACTTTTCCGTTTTTTGCTTCAAGCACTTTTCCTTGTATTGCCAGGCACATTTTATTTTGCGTAGTCAAAGAATATTTCTTTTGATTTCAAGTATTTTATAACGTTTACTCCTGCGTTGCAGCCGTCCCCTGCGTTTTTTGATATCTGTCTGCACCCGGTCATGCAGTTTCCTGCTGCGAACACTCCCGGTACGCTTGTCATTCCTTTGTCGTCGACTTTTATTAGTCCTTCTTTGGTTTCTATTCCTAGTTTTTTGGCGAATGCTAGTGCTCCTGCTGTTCCGCAGGCCAGGAATGCTCCGTCGTAGTTTTCTTCTTCTTTGTCGTATTTTATTTTTTTGAGGAACTTGTCTGCTATGAATTCTTTTGCTGTTGCTGTTTTTAGTTTTATTTTGTGTTTTTTTAGTTGTTCTAAGTATTTTTTGTTTATGTTGAACTTAAGCGCGTTTGAGATTATTGTTATGTCTTTTGTGTATGATGTCAGCTCGAGTGCTGTTTCTGCTGCGTGGTTTCCGTCGCCGATTACTGCTACTTTTTTGTTTTTGTACATTGGCCCGTCGCAGCTTGCGCACGTGTGTACGCCTTTTCCCATTAGTTCTTTTTCTCCTTTGATGTTTGCCCATTGTATTGGTATTCCTGTTGCTATTATGATTGCTTTTGCCTCGTATGTTTTTTGTGTTGTTTTTACTTTGAATGTTTTGTTTTTTGTTATGCTTACTGCTTCGTCTTCTTTGATTTCTGCTCCCCATTTTTTTGCCTGTTTTTCTCCTGTGTCTAGTAGTTTATTTCCGTCAACTTCTGGGATTCCGAAGTAGTTTTGGACGTTTTTTGCGTATATTAGCTGGCTTTTTTCTTTCCTGCCGATAACAAGCGTCTTTAGCTGTGCTCTTGCTGTGAATATGGCTGCTGTGAGTCCTGCTGGCCCGCTTCCTATTATTATCACGTCGTGCATTTAATAAAAAAAGAAAGTGCAGTTTAAAAATTTATTCCAGTACGCAGCCTGTTTTTTCGCTTAGTGTTTCGAACTTCTGGGCTCCTTGTACTCTTTCTCCGGCTATGTCCCATGTTGGGTATGCTGTGATTCCTGCGAACTCGCACGCGTCTGATTGTCCGCCGTCTTCATCTGAGCATTCTATGTAGTTTACGTGTTTGAAGCTTTCTCCGAACATTTCTTTTTGGTTGTTGCAGTGCCCGCACCATTTTGCTCCGTAGAATGTTGCTCCTTTTTCTGTGAGGCATTTTGCGAACTCGTCGTATTTTCCACCTGCTGGTGTTGTTCCTGGCATTTTGCCTTGCAGGAATACGAAAGCTACAGCTACTATTACGAGAACTGCGATGATTATTATTGTGTTTTTGTTCATTTTTTCACCCCGCTTGTGTTTTTCTGCTTTTCATTTATAAATTTTGCTTATTGAGGGTATGGTGCAACTATTACTATGTTGTATTCTCCTATTTGGTTTAGTTTGTTTAGAAATGATTCTGTATGCCCGCAGCCCATTACGATGATTAATGATTTGAATCTTGATGCAAGAACCGCCACTTTTTGTGCCCATAACTCGCTTCTCTTTATTACGCATATTTTTTCTTTTATTTGTGTTATTTCGCTTATGTCTTTTTCAAGAAGATATGAATAGGCTTCTTCAAGCTCTTGGATAGTCATTCCAAATTCCTCAAGGTCTTCACGGAATGTTTGTGGCATTCGCTCTTTTAGTTGGTTAAATAAAGTCTGGGATTTTATTCTGCTTTGAAGGAATATGTTTATTGATTCTATTTCCCTGTCGATATTTTTTATGGTATCAAGCACATCTTGTTGTTCTGTTTTTGATGCTGTTGTGATTTTTGTAGCGAGTTCGTTCTTTTTTTGTTCAAGTTCTTTTATTTGTTTCTGATATTGGGTGATATCTGTTTCAAAAATTTTTAGTTGTGATGTTATATATTGGAGTGTTTGAAAAATGCACATTTTTAGTGCTTCTTCCTGCAATTCTGCATTTTCTAGTCCTTCTTTGTGGAATCTTAAATCTTGTAGCATTATTTTTATGAAGTCTTCTTCTGCGTTTAATACTGTGCGGCCTCTTTCTGCATCTTGTTCGTATCCTGCCCAGCCTTCTATGGCAAGCAAGTTTATGTTGTGTTCTGTGAATGCTTGATTTACGAATTTCAGTTCAAATTCAGGGGTTCCGTGTTCATCTTCTTTTATTATGATTGTTGGTTTGTCTGGGGTTGATTTGAGTACTCTGATTCTCCACCCGTGTTTTCGCATGCTGTTTGCAAAGCTTTCTGCGTTTACGATTGGTGCGATGATTGATGTTGACTGGCGGGGTTGTATGACTGGGCTTGAGGGCATCAGTATGCTTGGAAATGTTATGATGATCGTCATGGTTATTGTTATGAGTGCTTTTGATATTGGCGACATTACTGCTTTCCCGAGAGCGCGTGCCAGGTTGTAGAGTGCTGATTTTTTTGGTTCTGTGTAGATTGGTTTGTCAAATAGCTGGTTTATTTCTTCGAATAATTGTTGTTCTTGGTCGGATAATCCGAAATAAGTTAGTGTGTCTTTTGTATTCAGCGCGTCTGTTTGTAATTTTAATAGTTCTACGTAAGTGTTTATCTTGGCAGGCATTTGTCTTAATGACTCTTTTAGTGGTTTTGGCAGGCCTAGCTCTGTTTTCTGGTCGTATTTGATGAAGAATGCAGTGTGTTTTTCTATTTTTTCTGCGAGTGCTTGTTGTTCTCTTATTAGTGAGGTCAGGGCGTTTTTTGCTTCTGGCAGTGCTGTTGTTAGTTTTTCTTTTGTTATTAATTGGTCTTCTGCTTTGGTTATTGTTGCAGGTATGCTCTTTAACAGGGTTTGGTAATAGCGCAAAATTGTTGTCATGCTGTGTTTAAAAGAGTGTTTTCTTTAAAAATGTGTATCTTGGTTTAAAAGAATAAAAAAATTATTTTTTGACTACGTAGTTCCAGACTGCTGCGAATATCCATCCAAAGATGTATCCGAAGACGAATGTTACTACTACGAGCAGTACTGCGGATACTATGTTGAATGGCATTATTGTCCATTGCATTTGTATCATGTGCAGTCCCAGTATCCAGTCTATGAATCTCTGCACTCCGCCTGCTGTTATTGCTATGAATATTGCCCATATTGCATGGAATACCGCGAAGAATGCTCCCAGTGCTAGTCCTGTTTTATTTTTGTCTAGTTTTGCCATTGGCATCACCTCTTTATTCTTATTATTCTTTTTTCTTTTATTAATTTATCCGATTATTTTGTATACTTGTACTTTGATTATGTCTGTTATGATGAATGCTATTGCTGCAAAGCCCCATACAAATCCTGCTAGTTTCCATCCCATTGCCGGCAGTAGTATTCCGTAGACTGTGATGAGTGTTGCTACGAGTTGTGTTATTATTACTGCTGCTAGCAGTGGGAGTGCTGGTTTTATTGTCCAGAAGTATCCTTTTGTTCTTGCTATGAATACTGTCATGTGTCCTGCTACTGATAATTTCAAATAAATGAATGATTGTAGTATTTCTGGTGAGAGTTTTAGTACTTCTTTTCCTATGTACAGTATTCCGAATGATGCTCCTACTCCTATTATGCCTAGTATTGTTGCCATTTTTAGGAGTGTTTTCATGTTCCATCTTTCTGGCTTGTCTGATATTTTGACGTTGTCTAGTGACATTGTCATTATTGGTGCGTCGTTTAGTATTGCTAATAGCACTATCATTAGTGCTGTTACTGGGTAGAATTTGAATACTAGTATTGATAGTGTTATGAAGAAGAGCACTCTTATTGTTTCTGTTATTCTGTATGTTGAGTAGTTTGTCATTCGCTGGAATATTTTTCTGCTTTCTTGTATTGCGTCTATTATTACTGAGAGTCCTGGGTTTGTTAGTACGATGTCTGCTGCGTTTTTTGCTGCGTCTGTTGCTCCTGCTACTGCTATTCCTACGTCTGCTTTTTTCAGTGCGGGTGCGTCGTTTACTCCGTCTCCTGTCATTCCTACTATGTGTCCTTTTTGTTGCAGCAGTTCTACTATGTGGTATTTGTGTTCTGGGAATACTTCTGCGAACCCGTCTGCTGTTTCTGGGTTTTCTATTTTGTCTGCTAGTTGTATGTTTGTTCCTAGGTTGACTTGTTGTGCTATTTCTTTTGCTATTGAGATGTGGTCTCCTGTGACCATTTTTACGTCTACGCCCATTTGTTCTGCTGTTTTTATTGTGCTTGCTGAGTCTTCTCTTGGCGGGTCGTAGAGCGGGATTAAGCCCATGAATTTCCATTTTCCTTTGACTGTTTTTGCCACTCCCAGCGCTCTGTATCCTTTTTGTGCGAATTTGTTTATTGTTTCGTTTACTTTTTTTGCTAGTTTTTTGTCTGCTGTTAGTTTTAGTATTGCCTGGGGTGCTCCTTTGCTTGCTTTGAATTCTTTTAGTGTGGCTTCTGTTCTTTTTGTTACTGGGTCGAATGGTTTGTACTTGATGATTTTGTGTGCTGTTATTTTTGCTTTTGCTATTATTGTGGTGTCTATTGGGTCTTTGTCTTCTTCTCTTGACGCTAGTGCTGCTGCTGTTAGGATTTCTTTTTCTGTGAATTTGTTGAACGCTTGTATTTTTCCTATTGTGAGCTCATTTTTTGTTATTGTTCCTGTTTTGTCTGAGCAGAGTATGTCTATTCCTGCTGTTTCTTCTACTGCTGAGAGTTTTCTTACTATTGCGTTTTTTCTTGCGAGTGCTGTTGCTCCTACTGCCATTGATACTGATAGTACTGCTGGCATTGCTGCGGGTATTGCTGCTACTATCAGGACGAGTGCGAATTGCAGTGTTTCTATGAGTTTTTCTCCTCTTAGGTATGATGCTATGAATATTATTGCTATTAGTGCTATTGCGAGTATTATTAGGTAGTCTCCTATTTTGACTACTGCTTTTTGGAAGTGGCTTTGGGTTTTTGCCTCTTCTACTAGTTTTGCTGTTTTGCCGAAGTATGTTTTCATTCCTGTTGCTGTGACTTCTGCGTTCATCTCTCCTTGTCTTGCTATTGAGCCTGAGTATGCTGTTTCAGAAATGTGTTTTTCTACTGGCAGGGATTCTCCTGTTAGTGCTGACTGGTCTACTAGGAGGTAGTCTCCTTCTGTGAGTTTTACGTCTGCTGGTATGATGTCTCCGAGTCTTATTCTGATTGTGTCTCCCGGCACCAGTTCTCTTGCTGGTATTTCCTGCCATTTGCCGTCTCTTAGTGCTTTTGCTTTTAGTGCTAGTTTTTGTTTTAGGAGTTCTATTGCTTTGTCTGCTTTGTGTTCCTGCCAGTATCCTACTATTGCGTTTAATAGCAGCAGTGCGCTTATTATCCAGAAGTCTGCCCAGTGTTTTATTATTGCTGAGACTATTGCTGCTGCTTCTATCATCCAGGGGATTGGTCCCCAGAAGTATTTGAGGAATTTTATGAATGGATTTTCTTTTTTTTCTATTATTTCGTTGTAGCCGTATTGTTGTATTCTTTGTTGTGCTTCACTGGTTGTAAGCCCTTCCCTCTTTTCCATTTCAGAAATATTTATATATTATTCTATATAAAAGTAATGTAAACGAGGTGATGCCTGATGGCACAAAAAAGCGCGATTGATTGGATTGCCCTGGTATTGGTTATTATCGGCGGTTTGAACTGGGGTTTGGTCGGTTTGTTTAAACTTGACTTGGTGAATAAGATTTTCGGCGAATCTATTATTGCCACAATTGTTTATGTGTTGGTAGGATTGTCTGCTTTGTACATGATCTACCACGCAATGAAGAAGTAAATTTTTTTTTTATTTTCTTTTATATTTGTCTTCTAGTCTTACTATGTCGTTTTCGTCGAATTCTCCGAAGGATATTTCCAGTATCTTGACCTGGCTTTCTTGTGTTGTTATTCTGTGTTTTGTTTTTTTTGGTATGTAGAACTCGTCTCCTTCTTTTGCTTCTATTATCTTGTCTCCTAGTGTTATTTGTGCTTTTCCTTTGATTACTTTCCAGAACTCGTCTCTGTGGTTGTGGTACTGCAGGCTTAGTTCTTCTTGTGGTTTTACTGTGATTATTTTTACTGTGCACTGCTGGTTTTTGCAGTATTGCTCGAACTCTCCCCAGGGTCTTTCTTCCTTGTATTTTTCCATTTGTTTTTATTATGCAGAACAATAATTAAAATTTTGTGTTTTATATGCTGATTACTTCTGGTTTGAATCCCAGGCTTTTGAGTATTTTGTTTTGTTCTATTTGTGTTGGTGCTTTGGACATGTTGCTTTGTACAAGCACAAAATCGCCTGTTTGTTGTATTTTTCGTGTTCTTGCGAGCTTTACGAGTTGGTCTGTGATGTGTTCTTGTAGTGCCGTTTCTGTTCCTCCTATGTGTATGTAGAATATTCTTGTTAAGTTTCCTTCTGTTGGTCTTACATAATATATTGGAAATATTGTTCCTGCATCTCTTCTTAGCAGTGCTTCGTGAGAGATTGGGACGAATAACTGTTGATATCTTTCTCTTAGTTCTGGTATTAATTTTTCCGCAGCCTTATCGTTTCTGAAATGGTACCTTGCAGAGTCCTCCGAAACTAGTAGTGCTTCTATGTGCTGTCTTGCTTCTGTTAGTTTTTCTAGGGTGTCGCCTAATCTGAATAGTTTTCGTATTCTGTCGTTGTTTTCTATTATTTCCTTTAGCGCTTCTGCTAGTTTTAGGTATGGTTCTTTTCTTTCGCGTATGCTCTTGGCAGCCTCTGTTTCTGACCAGTTTGCAGCGCTATTGTGTGTGCTGTATATTGAATGTGCGCGTAGGTATGCTTTGAAGGATTGTTCTTCTTGCTGTAGTAGCTCTCTTTCATTGGCATTTAGTTGTTCCCAGTCGTTTGCTGCTTTCCTGAAATTTTCTATTGCGTCTTGTGGTATTTTATTTAGAATGTAAAAGATTGTTTGTTGTATTCCCATATTTGCGGTTTTTAGAAGGCAGTATTTAAATTTTTACTTTGGAGTGGGAACTTTTTTCTTGGCTGTTTTCTTTTTCGCCTTTTTTTCTTCTACGACTACTGTGCATCTGCATGGCAGTTTGAATGCTGCTTTTTTCATGGCTTTTCTTGCGAGTGGTATGTGTGTTTTTGTTGTTTTTATCGTGAATACTGCCTGTCCTTTTTTGACTTGTGCTGCTATTCCTATTGGTTTTCCGTAGTTGTGCGCCATTCCTGTTGACAGCCTGTCTGCTCCTGCGCCTGCTGCTAATGGGTTTTCTCTTAGTATGTGGTGCGGGTATACTCTCATTTGGAAGAAGTATCCTGCTTTTCCCAGCGCGCCTTCCATCATCCTGTTTGTTATCTGTCTGGCGCTTTCTAGTGCTGAGTCTCTTATTTGAAGGTCGCTTTTTGGTATCAGGTGCACATCGGTATCATAATCTCCTTGGATTCCTGATGTGTATCGTGATATCCTGTTTGCTGGTCTTGCTCGTACAAAGCAGTATTTCTTGTATTTTGAATACCTTGTGTAGGGTCTTTTGTAGTCCCTGTAGCACGTCCAGCTTCTTAATCTTGCCATATTAGAATTGTGTAAGCAGGTGGTTTAAAAAGCTTTTGAAAAAAAGAATAAAAAAATTATTTTTTCTCTGTGAAATGGTGGATTCCCATTATGATGAAGAGCAGTGCTAGTACTACTATTGCCCAGTCTCCCCATCCGAAATAGCCTGCTATTAAGCCGCCGATTACCTGTATTCCTCCTAGAACTTTTGGTTGCATATTATCACCTCTTTTCTTTGTTTGTTTTGTTTGCTTATAAATTTTTACTTTGTTTTCATTACCCATGAGCCGTCCCAATCGATAGGCGGTTCTTTTTTGAAGGTTTTGCATCTCTGTATGAATTCTTTTGATGCGAAATCGTCTAGTTTGCTGAATTCTTTTATTGCTTCGTCCCATTTTTGTGTCAAGTAAAGCGATAGTCCTTTCTCGAATGTTTTTATCTTCTCTTCAATTTCTTTCGTTATTTCTTTTTTCCTGCATATTAGTTCGTAGATTGTTACTGGCTTGTCTTTTCCTTTTACTTTGACCAAATCTAGTTTTCTAAACACATAGTCTTTTGTTGCTTTTTTTGTGGTTTCGCTTGCTATGATTGAAACGCCGTATGCTTTTGTGAGTCCTTCCAGTCTTGAGCCTAGATTTATTGTGTCTCCCATTGCCGTGTAATCAAAGCGCTCGTACGAGCCCATGTTTCCTATTACTGCGTGGCCTGTGTTCAGGCCGATTCCTATTTTTATTTCTGGGAATTTCTCTGCTGTCCATTTGACATTCAACTCTTTCAGTTTTTTTATCATGTCTATTGATGTTGAGCATGCCATTTCTGCGTGGTTTGGTTGTTTCATTGGCGCTCCCCAGAATGCCATTATTGCGTCTCCTATGAACTTGTCTACTACTCCTTCGTGTTTCATTATTATGTCTGTCATTGCAGTCAGATATTCGTTTAGCAGGTGTACGAGCTTCTCAGGCGTCAGTTTTTCTGATAGTGTTGTGAATCCTCTGATGTCTGAGAAGAATACTGTGATTTCTTTTCTTTCCCCTCCGAGTTTTAGTTTTTCCGGGTCTTGCATTAGCTCGTCGATTACTGCTGGCGAGACGTATTTTGAGAATGCTCCGAGTGTTTTTTGTCTTTCTTTTTTCTCTGTGTAGTATGAGTATATGACTTCAAATGTGTATGTGAACAGTATTGATAATGGAACATAGACTAGGTTCATTATTATTCCGTAGTTGAATGCGTAGATTGAGAGGAACAGGTATCCTATTATTAATGCGGGAACTGTTATTGTTGTTATTCTTATTCCTGTTGTTATTAGTAATGATATTGTTATTGCTGCTATTAGGATTGCAAGTGCTGTTGACCATTTTGGTTGTTCTTTGAGGAAGTCTTTGTTGATGAGTGTTTGTATTGTGTTTGCGTGTATTTCTACACCTGGCATTGCTTTTCCTTTTGATGTTGGTACGAAGTAGTCGTCGTGCATGTCTGGTGATGTTGCTCCTATCAGGACTAGCTTGTTTTTGAATTCTTCTGGCGGTATTCTGTTGTTATAAACGTCTGTTAGGGAGTATTGCTTGTAGCTTCCTGGAGGTCCTGCGAAGTTGATTAGGAATCTTGCTGGTTTTTCTGCTTCTTTTTTCCAGTAGTTTTTGTACGCGACGTATGCGAAGTTTTCATACTCGTCGCTTATGTCCATGTTTGCTGCTCTTGTCACTCCGTCTCTGTCTGTTATTATGTTGACGTAGCCTGTTTGTGCTTTTTCTAGTCCTGGTGCTGGTTTTAATAGTCTTTTTCCTATGGTTTTTCCGTCTTCTTTTGCAAAGCTTGTGTACTCTACTGGTATGATTACTTTTTCAGATAGCACTTCTCCTAAGATGTTGTCCTGCTCTGTTTCTTCAAAGAATGCTACGTCTATTGCTATTGTTCTGCTCTGTTTGAGTTTTGTTATTGTTTCAGCGAACACCTCTCTGTTCCACGGCCATCTTCCTATTTCTTGGAGGCTGTTGTCGTCTATTGCGACTATGACTATTGCGTCTAGTGGTGTTTTTCCTCCGTACAGGTTGTCGCTTAGTTTTAGCTGGATGTTTGAGAGGAATCCGCTGTAGAATAATAAAGAAAGAAATAAGGTGCATGCTATTGCTATCAGCACGCAGTTTTTTGTTTTTATTGTGTTCATTTAATTTCTTGTATTTTCTTGTTTATTTCTATGATTTTTTCTGTGAATTCTTTTATCTTGTAGACTGATGCTATTTTGACTGGTGATTTTTGTATCACTTCATTTAAATCATACTCTCCTCTGTCTGCTTTTTCTAGGTGTTCTGTTATCATTTCGTCTGTTATCTGGTATCTCTTTTTCATCTGGCCTGCCAGCACCGGGTGCTTGTCTACTTCTCTTGTTCTTAATGTTTTGAGTGATTTGATTGTTTTCTGCATTTGTGCTATGATTTCTGCTTTGTCTTCTGGTGTTTGTTCTTCTATTGTTAGTTTGCCGTCTTTTATTACTGCTTTTTGTCCTTCTTTCAGGTTGTATTTTTCTCCTTGGTATGTTACTTCCACATTTCCTTCTCCGACTATTATCTGGTCCATTTTTACTCCGAAGAACGTGCCTCTGACTGTTGCGACTGTTGTTGGTGTTTCTATGCTTAGCCCTTCTACTCCTGTTAGTCCTGTGAATTTGTTCCAGGTTGTCCCTGTGTTTTGTGTTACTTTGATGTGTTCCATTGCTAGGTCTTTGATGAGTATTTCTGTTTCTGGTTCTAGGTTTATTATGACGCTTTCCTGTAATACTACTGCCGCTTCTGATTCTGGTAGTGTTTTTACTTTGTCGTTCAAGGCTAGTTCTTGTCCGTCTTTTGCCGGCAGATATCCTTTTCCGTGGTCTACTTGTGTCTCTCCTGTGAATATGTTCAGGAATGCTTTTGTTACCGGGCTTCCGGTTGCTGTGAAGAATGCTATTCCTGCTACTATCAGGAGTATGACTAATATTCCTAGTATTGCGCAGGTTAGTTTTGAGAATTTTTTTTCTTTTGCCATTTTCCCACCTCAAATTTCATGTATTGTTGTCTTTTTTTTAAATCTTGTTGAGATTTACATATACATTTATAAAGGGGTGGTTTAAGTGTGTTTTTCATAGTGGTGTGATGCAGTGAGAAAGACTATTGATGATGTTGTTTCGGAATCTATTGCAGAATATCAGATGAATTCTTCAGCTGAATCTCAAAAGATTTATCGTGCTTTTTTGCAGGAGGAGGTTGATTCAAGGGGCTGGAAGTATTTTGTGAATACTAAGAAAGCTTCTAAGTTTTCTTATTTGTGTGCTAAGCTGTTTTTGTTTTCTGTTTTGGCTAAGATGACTCCTGTTAAAAAGAATTATATGTGTTCTCCGGTTATTATTGATGATGTGAATCCTTTGACTAGCAGGGGTTTTGTTAAGGAGTTGTGGCAGGATGAGCGTTTGTACAGGGCGTTTGAGGTTTTATCTTTTTGTTCTAAGGTGTTGGATCTTCCTTCTTATGCTGATACTATTAACGAGCTTGGAAGGCATCCTTTTGTTGTTAAGAAGTGGGGGGAGGCTGTTGTTTATAATGGAAGGTATGCTAGAAGGCCTAATAGGAATTCTCCTAATCTTGGCGATGATAGTTTCTTGCCTGCCGGGCGCCTTAGGTCTCCTTTTGTCCGGCAATACATGCGTGATTAGAGTGTTTCAAGCCATTCTTTTATGAGTTTTGTTGCTCTTACGTCGTCTTCGTTGTAATCTAATATTCTTTTCATGATTTCTTTTTCTTTTGTTTCAAGATATTGTAGGTATAGTACTATGCTTTCCTGCGCGTCTGTCATCCCTCTGTACTTGAATCCTAAGAATTTGCTTACCTCTTTCAGCGACATTGTCAGTGTTGGCAGCGCTGCTGTTTTTTTGACTATTGATAATACATCTGTCATGTTGTCTAGTATTTTTTTGACGTCAATGTTGTATTTTTCGCCTATTCCTGCGAGGTGTGTTTTTTCGTATGGTCCGTAGTGGTATATTGTTGCGTTTGGGTGTTTTTTCATGAATTCTAGGAATTCCTGTATCATTCTTTTTTCGTCTGCCAGGTTTTCTGCTATGAATGGTTTGTATTCGTTGTTTATGAGAACGCCTATCAGGTAGTCGACTTTTACTGTTCCTTCTTCTGTTTCGAGTTCGTCTGTTCCTTCAAAGTCCATGTAGATTTCTGTTTTTGATTTTGGCAGTTTTGGTTTTGTGATTATTATTGGTTTTTTGTCCAGCCATGCTTGCGCGTGTGTTTTTATTTTTTTTAGTGTTGCCTCTGGTATGTCAAGGGATATTGGCTGTGTTGCCAGTTGTTGCACTGTTGTTATTCCGATTTCGTTTAGCTGTTTTTTTAGTGCTGGTCCTATGTTTGGTACTATTGATATGTCGTTTTGTTCTATTGCTTGTCTGTTGCAGTATGCCTCCCACGGCCATTTGCAGGATTTTGCTGTTGGCGTGACTTCTTTTCCGTTTTGTACTTCTCTTATTCCTGTGATTATCTGCATTAGTTCTTCTTCGTATTTTTCATACTCATATTCATATTCTGTTTTTTCCCTGTTTATGAGATAGAACTTTTTTGGTGTGTATCCTTGTATCTTGCCTATTATATAATTGTACAATGCTGCCTGCATGATATATTCATGTTTGATGTGTTTTGCGCTTTTGATTTCTTTTATGATGTAGCAGTGGTTTCCGAATATGCTGTTGTGCTCGTTGCTTTTTTGGAGTACGTCTGTTATTCCGTATGTGTCTTCTGGAAGATAGAATATTGGCGCTCCTGTTATTGTGTTTGTTCCTTTTTTGCACGCTTCCAGTGTTTCTTTGAATCCTGTCTCAAATGTTACTAGTGGTATTTGAATTGCTTCCGGATAAATTGTTTTAATGACGTTTTTTTCGTGTTGTATTCCTCTTTCAAATAATAAATGCATGTATTTTGTTTGTGGTTCTCTTTCTTCTGGTGGTGCGAAGTAGTCGCACCATATTATGAAGGGGTTTTTGCAGTACTTGAGCACGGTATGTCCTGTTATTGTGTATTTGCTTCTGTGCTTTCCTGCCATGCATTTGTTGAACAATTCTTGCATTTGTCTTGTTTAATTCGCAGACTTTATAAACAATTAGTTCTTTTAATTGCTTGAAAAGAGGATGAAGCATCAGTATTTGGTTTATGCTACTATCGGCTTGGTTGTTTTTTTTGTAGCTTTTAATGTTGACCGTCCTTCTTTTACTGGCATGGCTGTTGAGGAGTCTGAGAACATTCATGCCGTTAATTTGAATGATGTTATTTCTGATTTTTTCGGGGTATATTCTGTGGAGTTTCCTGATAGCTGCGGCAATGTTGCCCGTGACTTGTATGATAATGTTGCTTTTCGCTCTATTGATGATACTGCTGGTTTTGCAACTCCTGGCAATGAGAGAATTGCTTCTATTAATTTTGTGATTGACAGGACTGAGCGTATTGGTACTTTGGATATGCTGCGGATGTCTCCTGACACTGGAGAAAACGCAATGATCAGCTTGAATGTTGAGTCTGCTGTCTGGGTTGCTAGGAATGTTCGTCATAATTTTATGGCTATGGATTTGTTTGGTAGGACTGCTGATGTTTTTTATGTGACTAGGGGAAGGTTTTCTACTCCTTCTATTGATTGTTTCTTTGTTGTCCATAAGGGAAGGACTGTTTGTGACTGCAAGGTTCACAGCATCAGTGGAATTTCTGTTGCTGGTATTACTTCTTATAATCCTCCTGATGAGTATTATGATATTCTTATGGAGCGGGCTGAGATTGCTTCTTCTCCCAGGATGACTGTGAATTGAGCCAGAAAGCTTTATAAAACAATTCTGCTTATTACTATTTTACAGTGACGGAGTTTTACAATGCCCGACAGACCTGAGCTTAGGCTTGCCAACATTGAGAGTATTCTTGCCTCTTTTCAGGATAAGTTTAATCGTCGTGAAAAGGCTCTTGCCATGCTTTCTGTTCTTGAGAATAATCTTGTTAATCCTGAGCTTCCTGAAGTCAAGGAAGCCAGGGCTTATATAAGAACTGAGTTTGAGGAGTATGAGCATGCCGCGCAGGAGATTCTTTCTGTTGCTCAAAAGGTTCAGGACCTGTCTATTATTGTTTATGCCGCCAGTCAGGTTGGCTTGGCTGCTGCTGTTGTTGACCCTAAGACTGGGCTGCACCTTCTTGATACAAAGGGTTATACTGCTTTGACTGGTTACTCAAGTGATGAGCTTGAAACTGCTCATTGGATGAATATTGTCTGTGTTACTAATGATTCTCGCAAGCTTGATTCTGGCGATAGCAGGTTTAGTTTTTCTGAGATGGCTGTTAAGAGAAAATCTGGCGAGCTTGTTCCTGTTGAGATTGGTATTGGTTCTGGAACTTATAATGGCAAGGTTGCAAATGTTATTTACATGAAGGATATTAGTGAAAGGAAGAGGATGGAGGAGGAAGCAGGGCAGTTGCGTAGGCAGAGGGAGATTTCTAAAGCTGTTAGTGAGGCTATGATTACCACTGTTTCCGGCATTAGTCATGATATGGCTAATCCTTTGCAGGCTCTCTCAGTTTTGCGTTCTATTCCTCTTGAACATATTGACAAGGAACTTTATGCTGGCTTGCAGGTTAATATTGGTCTTTTGTGTGAATTGAATAGGGCGCTTTCCAATTTTGCCAAGGGAAGGACTACTGAAGAGATTGCTTTGGTTGATGCCAAGGAGCTTGTTCTTGAAACTCTGCCTCTTGTGAAGCACAGGTATGATTCCGCAGGTGTTGTGCTTAATTACAATCTTGATTCTGGTTGCACGATTAATGTTCAGAAGACTGGTTTTAAGTCTGCTGTAAAGAACCTGCTTGATAATGCTTTGGAGGCGATTGTTGAAGCTGAGAAGAACAAGGTTGCTGGCTGGTGCGGTGAAAAGTCTGTTGATGTTTATCTGAAAAAAGAGTCTGGTTGTGTTGCTTTGACTGTTAAGGATACTGGGATTGGAATGACTGAGAATCAATTGTCCAAATTGTTCCGTTCTATTTTTTCTACAAAGGTGAAGGGCAGGATTTCTGGTTTTGGCATGTTCACTGTTTACAATTTTGTTGTGACTAATAAGGGTGATGTTGCGGCTTTGAGTGCTGGTGTTGGAGAGGGTTCTACTTTTTATCTGAAGTTTCCTTATGTTGAGAAGTAGTTAGGTCTTTTGTTGTTGTTATTGTTTTGTATGGTATTTCT
>JAHWHB010000073.1 GCA_019323575.1 Candidatus Woesearchaeota archaeon | reverse complement strand
TGTTTTTCGAACAATATGGCTAAAGGCGCAGTAATAGTAAAGAAAAAGAAATGGGTCAGAATACTAGCACCCAAACTATTCAACGAACAATTCATAGGAGAATCCTACGTAGGAGACGTACAAGAGCTAGTAGGCAGAAAAATATCAGTAAGCCTAATGACTTTAACAAACGACCCGCAAAAACAAACAATAAACGTCACATTCAAAATAACCGGAACAAAAAACGACACAGCAAAAACAGAATTCGAAGGCTACAAAATGCTGCCCGCAGCAGCCAAAAAACTGATGCGAAGGCAAAGAAACAAAATAGAAGACTCATTCATAGTAGAAAGCAAAGACAAAAAAATAGTCAGAATCAAACCAATAATAATCACACGAGGAAAAACAACAGGAAGCGTGCTGACAACAATACGAAAACTGGAGAAAGCATACCTCGCAAACGCAATAGCAAAAAACGAAGCAGAAGGAATAATCAGAGAAATAACACAGAAAAAACTGCAACACGGAATGTACCAACTGCTCAAAAAACTACACCCAATGGCAGCATGCGAAATAAGACAACTAGAACTAATACCACACGAAAAAATAAAAGAACTCGGACTCAAAATCACACTCCCACCGGAAAAAATGCCGGAAATACCAAAAAAAGCAGAAAAAGAGACTGAAGAGACAACACAAACAGAAACAACCGAAGAAAAACCTGCTGAAGATGCCAAACCTGATTCTGAACAACAATCCGCTTGAACAAATCATACTGCAGACAATAGGCGGCGTGAAACAGTACCTCAACGCAAAAGAAGAAATAGATGAATATGACAAGCCGTATCAGGATGCCAGAAAATTCATGAGGGAATACAGGCGCTCCCTTTGGTACGGAGAGGCAACAGCCTATTTCCTTGAAGAATTAAAACAATATGCCATCGTAATGCACACTAAACAAAAAAGACAAACAACAAACGGACATTTCATAACAGCAATCGCAGGAATGCTTGCTTATCATGTCGGCATGTGCATGCAGTCCCAAACGGTATCATTGGCAGGATTTGTCCTCTTTGGATACTCTCTTACAAAAGCACTTTTGACCAGCGCAAGCACAAAAAAAGAAATAGAACAATTAAAAAAAACCGTAAACAATCCAGAACAAATAAATAAGGCACTTAAACTATTATACCAACAAGAAAGATGATAATCGGACACGGAGCAGAGGCAAAACTGTACAAACAAGGAGAGATTGTGGTAAAGGAAAGACCGCAAAAAAACTACAGACTAAAAGAAATAGACGAAAAACTACGCAAAACAAGAACAAGAAAAGAAGCCAAAATCATAGAAACAATGCAAAAAATAGGAATACCAGCGCCAAAACTACTAAACACGTGCGACAAAACAATGAAAATAGATATGAGCTACATAGACGGACAAAAAGTAAGAGACGTCATGAACGTGCAACTCGCAAAAGAAATAGGCAGGAAAATAGGAACGATGCACAAAAACCACATAATACACTCGGACCTGACAACATCAAACATGATACTAAAAGACGAAATACACTTCATAGACTTCGGACTAAGCTATGTAAGCCAGAAAACAGAAGACAAAGCAGTGGACCTACACCTTCTTGAAAGAGCACTAGAAAGCAAACACCACGAAATCAGCAAAGAATGCGTACAACAAGTAATAGAAGGATACAAAGAGACAAACCCAGAAGCAGAACAAGTACTGAAAAGACTAGAAACAGTCCAAAAAAGAGGAAGAAACAAGAAATAAGTCAGTGATAATCAATAAAATCAGCCACCTTCTTAACATCAACATCCAAAATCGCAGCAGGCGGAAAATAAGTATGCTTGTGCTCCTTGAAAATAATCTGAGACCTAAACTCAATCAAAGAATCACTAAAAGTATTCCTAATCTCCTGCAGAATAGACTGATAATGAGAAGGGGAAAAAGCCCAGATGCAAGCCTGAATGTTAAACTTGCCAATAATCTTAGCACAATAATGGATGTTGTTATTCAACTGCACAAAAGACTCAATCTTCCTCTCAAGAGCAGGATTCACATTACTGAACTTAAGAAAAACATAATACGCAGACAAGCCGAGCTTGCTAAAATCAACAATCCCCCTATAACCGTTAATGATGCCATTTTTCTCGTAATTCCTCTTACGCAACCTAACAGCTTCCTCTGACAAGCCAACAAGACCGGCAAGCTGGCCATTAGTAAGCTCGGCATTCTGAGACAAAGCATAAAGCAAAAGCTTATCCTTAGCATCAAGCCTCAAAGCAGAAACAACCTTAGGCTGAAGCAAAGCTTCAGAAAGCTCAGCCTGCCTCTGCAAAAAATAAACCTTGTAAGTATTCTTCAACTCCCTATCATAAGGAAACAAATCATACTCCCTTAAATTACCAGCAAAAGCCTGCTCCATAGAACCCATAAAATCAGCCAGGTCCTGAGGACTCCTCGCAAGAAAACTAGTGCCAATATCATACTCTCCTCCAAGAGAAGCAGCCCACATAACATAAGGATTATCAACAAAAAACCTAGCAGCCTGATTCAAAACATCCTGATCCAGCCTGTTAAAACGCAAATACATAATATAAGCATTAGAATAAAACTTAGTCATATCAACCCTTGCAACAACACGCTGCAAAATACCCGCTTTCTTCAAACGCTTCAAACGATAAGCAACAACCTCCCTAGAAAGACCAACCTGCTTAGCCAGCTGACCAAAAGACAAACCAGCATTATCCGTAAAAATTTCCAAAAGCCTTCTATCCTTAACGTCGAGCTTAACTCCCATAATCCCCCCTTTCTACATCTAGTTGAAGAAAAACAAGCAAGTTAATAAATTTATTTGTTTTTTGTAAAAAAATTGGTCAGAAATATTTTATACACCAAATTCTAAGAAGATTTTAGGGTGATGCAAATGAACTTACTCGTAAGAGATCCACAACAATTCCAAAAAAGATTCAACACAAGCCTAGAAGAGGCGCAAAACAACGCAGAAAACCTAGCGTACCTCATGAAAAGACTAAAAGAGCTGGGACCAGACTGCGCATCAATAAAACTCTCAATAAGAGGAAAACCATTCATTGTCCTAAAAGACGGAGAAGACTATATCCTCGTAGAACCTACTGAGTACTAACTCCCAACTTCTGCAATTCCTGCTTCCACATATTGCCAATCTTCGCCAAATCAACAGAAAACTTCGCAGAAATCTTGTAAGTCTTCTTATACAAATCATAATCAATCAAGCCCATGGCCTTCATAGGAGTAAGAATTCTGTCGTAAAACTGACGCTTGTTATAAGACAACTTAACACGCTTGCCCTTATATGGAGCCTCCTCCAAAACACACTCGTACTTCCCGTCGTGCAACTGGGTAGCAAACAAACTCATGTCAGTCTTAGAAATCTCACCCTTGCGGGCAACCATGAACTTAATCAACTCCTTAGCAACAATCTTCTGCTGATTAGTCGAGAAAATCACCTCATAAATGTCGTCCGGCAAATTGAATCTATCATATAGTATAACCATTGTTCTTTAACCACTCCCAGTGGGGGATAAACACACGCAGTATATAAAATTTATGATTAGGTATACAAAGATGTAAAAAAACCGCAACCTTTAAATATAACCCTTGTCTATGCTAGTATACAAAAATGTGACAATTGGTACTTTCGCACACTGGTTGTCAAAAATGAGACTGGGCGGGTGACTGCCTAGTTGATGCAAACGGGAAAAAGAGGTTCATATCAACGGGCTCTCCACTGTTTCTTTCCATAAACCACCCCCCAAAACCCACAAAGAACTGGAGAGCCTTTTCATAATCCCACAAAAAAAGGAGGTATAGGAACATGGATTTCCTCGTAAAAAGTGCACTAGCACAAGAACAACCAAAACAAGAAAATTATGACTTCGGTCAAGCAAACATAAAAGTTATCGGCGTCGGCGGAGCTGGCAACAACATGGTAAGCTGGCTATACAAAAAAGGAATCAAAGGCGCTGAAATCGTCGTTGTAAACACAGACAAACAACACGTAGACATTTCTGAAGGCGACAAAAAATTCATGATAGGAAAAGACCTCACACGAGGACTAGGCTGCGGCGGATTCCCACAAAAAGGAGCAGAAGCAGCACAAGAATCACTATTACAGATAAAAGAGTGCCTGCGCAGCAGCGACATGATATTCGTATGCGCAGGAATGGGAGGCGGCACTGGAACAGGAGCAGCGCCTGTAGTAGCCAGTGTAGCAAAAGAGATGGGAGCAATAGTAATCGGAACAGTAACAATGCCATTCAACATAGAAAGAGCAAGAATAGACAAAGCAGAATTCGGACTGCAGCAGCTAAGACAGGTATCAGACACAGTAGTAGTAATTGATAACAACCGATTAGTACAGATTGCAGGCAACTTACCCATCCAGCAAGCATTTGCAGTAGCAAACGAACTAATAGCCACAATGATAAAAGGCATAGTTGAAACTATCGCAGTGCCCTCCCTAGTCAACCTAGACTATGCAGACGTCAAAGCAATCATGACAAACGGCGGAGTAGCAGCAATAGGAGTAGGAAGCTCAGACACAAACAACAGAGTAGACGAAGCAGTAAGAGGAGCACTAGCAAACCCGCTGCTCGACATCTCATACAAAGGAGCAACAGGAGCTCTAATCCACGTATGGGGCGGACCAGACATGACACTGGAAGAAATCAACAGAGTAGGCGACCTAGTGACAGGAGAAATGGACGAGGACGCAAACGTCATCTGGGGAGCAAGAGTAAGCGAAGACATGAAAGGAAAACTAATGGTAATGACAATAATAACAGGAGTAAGCAGCCCCTGGATACTGGGCAAAATAGACCCGAAAAGACCCAGCGCACAAGCACAACGCCTCAATTCCGAACTTGGAATTGAGATGATTTAATTTTTTTTTTATGAATATTTTACCAATAACAAACCTGGAATCAAGATTGACAGGCGAAACGCCCTATGAACGGGTGCTCAAAGCAGTAAGCCTTATTCTCGAAAGCTCCAACGGAGAGTACAGAAGAGTATTCATGCACTTTGACAGGCTACCGGAAGGAAGAAAACAACTAGCAGAAAGAATAAACCCAGAAACAGGACTAATGCAGGAAAAATACTTTTTGCAAAGAGCACAAACAGAGCTAGAAACAGCAGAAAGATACTGGAAAAAAACAGGAAAACAACTACAAAACACATACGTACTATTCATGACGGAAGACGTAGAAAAAGCAAAAGAACACATCAAAACAAACAACATAGCAAGCACATCAATGATAGGAACAGTAGACGGGATGACTGCAGCATTACTCCCATGCGACATAAAAACAGCACAACAGGTAATGAGACGATACGACGCAGTATTCGTACCATATGAAAGCGAAACAGTACAACAACTACACATACACGCGTTAAGAATTAAAATCGCCAAAGACCCTAACTCACCCCACATAGACAAAGTAGTAGCAAGCTATATGAAAACTAAAGCAGCATAAGAATTCTACTCCAGCAATCTCTTCGCAGCACTAATCCTGTTCTCCTCAGCCTTCAAATAACTAGTCGCGTTCCTGATTTCCTTATCAATAGCCTTAACCAAGTCAGCACCAGAAGCAAAATCGCCAAAAACATCCTTCAAAGGAGCAAAATGACCAAGATCAGACTCCAACTGCTTAAAAGCAGGAGCATCAACAAAACCCTTAAACAAAGCTATACTTGAATCGTAATCAGCGGCTGAACCATCAATCCTCTTTGCAATACCGCAAATACGCCTGTCATCATTAGAACCAAAACCGGCCTCCTGAAGCCTATTATAAGCATCCATAACCCACACAGCAAACTGCTCATAAGCAAGCCCAGGAATCAAACAATTTTTTTCAATATACTTCCTTGAAAAGTCAGCCTGGTAACCATCACTTTTAACAGCATCAACAGAAGACTTCAACCTACGCACCAAAGCAACAGCCTCCTCCTTAGTCTTAACCGGCTTCTCCTTACCAGCGGAAGCAAGCTTCCTAGCATCAACAAAAACAGACTTTTCCTCCTTAACAAGCTCAGCAAGCCTGTAAACCTCTTCCTTAAACTTATCAAAAGAATCAAAACCATACCTGGAAGCAATCTCTTTCTGCTTCTCAGGAAGAGAAGAAAGCATAACAACCTTCTCATGCAAAGGCTTAACATAAGCAAGCAAGCACTCGCCATCAAGACCCTGGCACTTAGTATTCTCCAACAAAGCGTCAATAGTAATATTCTTTGCAAGAGCAGGAACAAGAACCCTATTAGCATCGGCAATCTTCTTCAGTCTTGCAGCTTCAGAGTCAATCAACTCAGCAAAATATTTCTTAGCAGCATGAACATCCCTTCCAGGAGCGCACTTGACAAAACCCTCAAACGCCTTAAGAGCATCAGCCTCAGGCTCAACAATAACAACCTCTGCCGCCCTCTTCATCTGATTCAAAACAGACAAGTAATTATTAATCAAAACAAGGAAGCCCTCCTCAGTCTGCATGGAAACCTTCTGAAGCTCATCAGGAGTAAAACCAACAGAAACACTATACTTGGTAAAAACATCATAAACTTTAGCAAAACGAGAGTTAAACTTCTTCAAAACAGGATCAGAAATAAGATTAACCCGCTTTTGCCTGCCAAGCATCTTATCTTTCTGAGCAATCAATGCTTCCTGCTCAGCAATCTGCTTTTCTTTCTCACCAACTCTTGTCCTAAGGGCTTCAGTTTCTTCAACAACATCAGAAACTGCGCCTCTAAGCGTCTTCAAAACCTGAGGAACACTCTCAATACTCTTAGAAGTGCTCGCTTCAGACCCCATAACAGAGCCAGCATACCTGCCTGCTCTCTCAAGAAGCTTCTCAATCTCAAAAACCTCGCCGATAACAGCAACAATATCCCCCTTCCTGCCGGCCAAATCAGCCCTCTGCTTCTGAACAACTTCCAAATCAGCCTTCAAAGATTCATAATCCCTCTTAAGAGCAAGATATAATGCGGCAATTTCTTCTCCTGACATTTTTTCAAGGGACTCGTCAACCTGCCTTCTAAAATCCATTTGTTCTCTTACAGGAACGGATTCTCCTCTTGCTGCAATAATTTCAATATCCTTTTCTGAAACCCCTCTTCTCTTAAGCTCTTCTTTAAGCGCGTCAGCCCTTCCTCTTATATTAGTCAGATTGAAACAGGTGTCATTGAAAAGTTTATCAAACTGGAAGAGTGTCTTTTCAATAATCGAATAAACCATATTTTCATTATTCAAGACAACTTGAGGAGAGACACTGCCTTCAACACGCACAATCTCATCATTTGAAGAAAGAGAGTTAATAACCGGTCTGCCATATATGTTATAAGCAAAAACACCCTCCTCCATTGGAAATCGATTGAATGTATCAAGAAATGTGTTAATGACTTTTTGAACGGCTTTTAGATGAGCTGCACTATTTTCAGATACGTCACTCTTTACGGATTCCAGCAAAGACTCCAGCTTTTCCTTGTCTTCAAGAATCTGCTTCCTGTTTTTGAGTATCTTTTTAATAGAATCTGCGATGTTAGCTGGGCTTAAACGATCTGCCATTGCAGGCCCAAAAATGTCTGTCATTTGCTGCACGAATTTTTTTCGTTCTCCTAATATTCTTGCCAGCTGTGTATTTCTCTGGCCAAGTTCATATTGCAGCCTGCGTATCCTTTCTGTATGCGGTGCTACAATCAGAGAATGCTCTGCATTTCTGTCGATGTCAGCAATCCTTGCCTTAACCTGATCAGGCGTCAGATTTTGATCATGCCTTAATCCTGACTTTGCTTCTTCGAGAAACTCCTGCAATGACTTTGCTTTCTTATCTCTTTCCTGCTTGGGCGCAACCTTGGTTCTGCCGGTAGGCTCCATCAAATTCATCACATTATCAATATCTTGTCTTGTAACAATCATTCCCGCTCTTGTTCTTCTAAACAAGTCCTGAACCTGCCCTAGAAAACTTGGATCTTTAATCCTCTCTGCCAGTCTCGGATCACTCAAATTAGTAATGTATCTTCCATCAGAGGGCGACAAACCAGTATTAAGCATTGCCAGCTCTTCTTTAGTAATGCTTTCAGTATCAGCCATGCATATTATTATTGGCGAGGTCTTTTTAAATCTTACGGTTATTTTGTTACTACAGAGTGGTTACTCTTATTATGGGGTCATTCCAGACTCCTCAGAAGGCGGCTTAACAAAAAAGAAAGCAACAAACAACAAAACAATGCCAAACAAAAGAAGCACAACAAAAACACCCTTTAAGATTGCCGGCTGAGGCTCCTCAGATTTAGAAGGAACAACCGGAGCTTTCTTTTCAGAGACCTCTCCTAACTCCGCAGCAGGAATAGACTTCTCAACAACAACAGGCTCAGGAACAACACACGGCTGAGAATCAAAAGGCTTCATAACAGTAGAATTACACCTGTTAGAATCAAAACAAACACGCTTCATAACACCATCAACACACTCATCCCAATCACCACAAGCCCAATTCTCAACACAAGGGGAAGGCGTCTCTACAAAAGGAGGGGGAACATTAACCATACGAGTAGCACCACCGCCCCCGCCACCACCGGACGGAGCTGGAGGAGAAGGCCCTCCAGTTATAGTAACATTAATCGAGCTGGTATTAAGCTCACTGCCGGTATAAGTTGCGAAAAACAAGTAAGTCTGACCAACAACACCATTCGCAACAACATTCCAAGAAGAATCACAATTCTGACCAGGAATCAAAGAAAGCAAACAAGCCTGATAACTGCCATTCCTCGGATTCTGACTGGTAGTATAGAAAGGAGAACCAGAATTCATAGGAATCGCGCCTTTATACCCTCCTAAGAAGCCTGATGAAAGCGAGACCCTGTTGCCAAGAGTATCATTAGCAGTAACATTGCAAAGATAACTGCCAGTAGCACTAACGCTAAAACCAGAAGAATTGAAAATCTCACTTACATTAGAAGAGCCCAAAACAACAACAGAGCTATCAGGAAAAGTAACATAAAAAGTAACATTGTCAATAGTGCCGGAAGCAGTAACATTCGCAGAACAATAAGCAGTAGAAGGAACACCAGGATAAGAAGGAACAACACCCAAAGAATTAATTGAAATAGGAGCGGCAGGAGGCG
>JAHWHB010000013.1 GCA_019323575.1 Candidatus Woesearchaeota archaeon | reverse complement strand
GTAATAGTAGCAGACACAAAAGAAAAATCAGAAAAAGCACTGCAAGCAGTAATAATAAGAGCAAACGACGCAATAAAAGGAGTACCAAAAGAAGTCAGAAAGCCAAACGAAGACGGAACAACAACATTCATGCGGCTAATGCCAGGAGCAGCAAGAATGTACCCAGAAACAGACGTGCTGCCAATAAAACTAACAAAAGAAATGCTGGAAGTAGAACTGCCAGAACTCATAGAACACAAAATAAAAAGATACGAAAAAATGGGAATAGGAGCAGATTTAGCAGAACTAACAGCAAAATCAGAAAAAGCAGCACTATTCGACCAATTCGTGAAGTCATTCAAAACATTAAAACCAGCATACATAGCAGAAATACTAATGACCGCAGAAAGAACCATCAAACGACAATTCAACATAGAAATCACACCAACAGACGAAGACTACTGCACACTATTCACAGCACTAGAACACGACGAGATATCAAAAGAAAGCGTGCTGGACATACTAAAAGAGAACAAACCAGTAAAGACAGTGCTGAACAAATACAAAACACTAGCAGAAGGAGAACTATTGCGAGAACTAACAAAAATCATAGAACAAAACAAAGGAGCACCACCAAACGCATTAATGGGCAAAGCAATGGCACAACTAAGAGGAAAAGCATCAGGACAAAAGATTGCAGAACTGCTGAAGAAACTCGCAAAGGGATAAAGAAATGGATTTTAGAGTTGCCGTCAAAGCATTCATCATCAAAAAAAATGAATTACTAACACTAAAAAGAGCTCCAAACGACAGCCAAAATCCCGACATCTACGAACTTCCCGGCGGACGTCTGAAAATCGGCGAAAACCCAGAAGAAGGACTAAAAAGAGAGGTAAAAGAAGAAGCAGACCTAGACATTGAAATTCTGCAGCCCTTAAACGTACAACATTTCGTCAGAAAAGACGGCCAAACCATCACCATGATAATATACTTATGCAAAGCCCTAAACAACAAAATACGCTTAAGCGAGGAACACACAAAATTTGAATGGCTGCCATTACACTCCTGCAAAAGAAAACTGGCTGATTTCTTCCACGAAGAAGTTGATATCTTCAATAAATTAGAATTAAACAAACATTTTAAATTTTCTTAGAATAACTCTCAATAGGCACGTAATAATAGGCTTTCTGCGGCTTTCGATTGATAATTTTGAGAATAATCATCAAAAACATACCCGACAGTATTCCAAAAGTGTTAAACACAAAATCCCAGCCCTCATTAATCCAGCCACCGCCAAGCGCATCAATCAAATCAGTACCGCCTAGACCAGCAATACCATCGCCAGTGCCAAACATCAAAGCGCCCTCGCCAAAGCCAAGAGACAGGTAGCCAAGAAACTCAATAAGCTCAACCATAGCACCAACACCCATAGCTGCAAAGAAAACAACAATAACTAACAAAAGATTCTTCTTAGTCAAAAACTTGGCATCCATCCACTGCCCAGCCCACCTGAAAAACAACAAAGCAAAAGGCAGAGTGCCAAAAAAGTGAGTCAAATGATCCCATTGAATAGGAACAGGAGAAATATTATACCAGCCAAAAATACCGCACGCGTGCAACAGGTGGCCTATGACTAACAGTGTAAAAATAGGCATATTATTCCTAAAAGCATCATAGGTCCAATAATAAAACAAAACCAAAACCATGAAAAAAACAATATCAGGAATAAAGCCAGGCACACCAGTAAGCAAGGCCAAAGGAATCATAACTAGGAAAATCAGAAGGCTGATAACAGTCAAAATACGCACATAATTGTCCATTTTACCCCCATAGCCAAAAACCCTGTTTCTCGTATATAAAACTAGCGCAACCTTTATAAAGGGATAATAAGCTTTTAACCTATATGCTACAGTATATGTTATGGGGAATTTCATTCATCACACTATGGCTTACCATAGTCTGGCTGAACTTCCTATACGCACCAGTAAAACGAGCGAATGTAATATCAACAATCACAATAGGAATACCAGTATACAGCAAAAACAATGACAAAGACGCCATAAGAACCATAAAATCAATATTCGCGTCAGGATACCCAAAAGAGCTATTAGATGTCATAGCAGTAGATGACGGAAGCGAAGACAACACGCTATCAAAACTCAAAAAATTCAAAAAACAACACCCAGAACTACCATTAAGAGTATATCACAAAGAAAACGGCGGAAAAGCATCAGCGCTAAACGTCGCACTGAAAAAAGCAAAAGGAGAATTCTTCGCAGTAGTAGACGCAGACAGCAAAATATCAAAAGACAGCATAACCATCTCACTATCAAACTACACAAGCAAAAAAGTAGGAGCAGTAATAAGCAGGATAAAAGTAGAAAAAGCAGAAAACTTCCTCGAAAGACTACAAAGAGTAGAATACATAATGTCCAGCATGGTAAGAAAAATCATGTCGAACTTCGGAACACTGTCAATGACGCCCGGAGTCCTATCATTATACCGCACAAAAACCCTCAAGAAAATAGGAGGGTTCACAAAAGACAGAAACAACCTCACAGAAGACCTGGAAATAGCAATGAGGCTAAAATACAAAGGCTACGACGTAGTAATGGAGCCGGAAAGCATAACCTACACAAAAGTACCAGAAACATTAGCAGACCTCTGGAGGCAAAGAATAAGATGGACCAGAGGATACATCATAAACCACTGGAAATACAAAAGCATGTTCTTCTCAAATAAACACGGACTATTCGGAGTGTTCCAGCTGCCAGTCAACGTGCTAGCAATACTGCTGCTAATAGCAAACATCAGCATAATATCATACGACGGAATAGACAGGCTGATAAACTTCTCATTCAGAAGCATGACAATACCAGGATACTTTTTGGACAGAATCACAAGCCTGCCAACACTAAACGAGTTCATACTAGCAAGAAACGTACAAGTATACCTGCCGGTAATACTGGTGTTCATCCTCGGCGCGTACCTAATATATTTCGCCCACAGACTATTCAAGGAAAGACTAAGCAACCAGCTAACACCGCTATTCTCCTACGTAGTATTAATGCCATACTTCTCAACACTAAACTGGGTATCCTCAATCTACCACGAACTGGCAAGAACAAAAAGAAAGTGGTAATACCCTTTTTTCTTCGCGCATTCACTAAATTTCTTCTCCCCGCGCAAGCTAAGGGGAGAAGAAATTCAATCCAAAAACACCAGACAAGAAGAATATATCCGCGCAGCTATTCATATAGTCAAAAACATAGCAGACCAAAGCATGCCCTCATCTGCATGATAAAACAAAGACCTGTAAGGCCTGCCATTCATGTAAACCTCATACAAAGTACTATATTTTTCTATGATTTTAGCATAATCTGCCCTGTATTTCTTAGCAAGAGCAGGCTTGTACTTCCTAACAGCCTGCAACCAGATAAAACCAAGAAAAGGCCAAGTTGCCTGAGTCTCCCAATTAGGAACAAAAACCTCTGACTTAATCATCTTCGGCTTACTGCCATATTTCAAAGGAAGAGGAACATCAAGCCCTTTCTTACGAATAGTTCTAAGACTCTTATCAAAGTTCCTGCCAACACCCAACCAGTAAGGAAGAGCATTAGCATCACCGCTTGGCTCAGAACTACTCCTATCATCACAATAATAACCCCTCCAATAGTCATCAAGCTTTTTGACAAGTTCCTTTTCAGTATAAGCAAACTTAAAGCCAAGCTTCTTAGCCTCTCTTGCAAGCAAAACAGCCATACAATGATCATAACAACTGCTGTCCCTTAAAGCATAATCCCGCATACCAGAAAAATGAATATTCCTTCTGACTCTGCCATCCTCCAGAACAAGATGCGAGAAAGCATCAACCTCCCTCTGCAAGAAAGATTTGTATCTTTTTACAAGCGCTTTATCGTTTGCAATCCTTAAGGCGTGGAGCAGCAAAGCAACAGAATCAGGACTATAAACATTAGGAAAAGAAAAAGGAATGCCATCCCTGCTAATAGTAGTCTTAATGCCAGTTTTAGAGAATTTTTCAAGAGCAAAAGCAAGAGTCTTCTTCACCTCTTTCAAATAACCCAACTTAACAAGACTTCCAGCACAATAACCAAAATCCCTAGTCCAAAACTCCCTATAATGATGAGGGCTCGCCTGAAAATAAACACCATTCCAACAATCCTTAACTATTTTAGCGCAGATTTCATCTGCACTGCCCTTGTATTTTTTGGAACCCAGAAACTTCTGCTTCAAAGACTCAGAAAAATACCTCAAACCCTGCAAAACATGAATAGGACGGTACATACGCGCCTGCGAGGATTTGAACCCCGGATCTTTCGGTTAGGAACCGACTGCTCTATCCAAGCTGAGCTACAGGCGCATAACAATTCCTTTCTACGAAGACTTTTTAAACCTTTATCTTTGTCGACGACATATGTACACAATCAAGCAAGAGCCAGAAGACTTCCAAGTAACAGAAAAAAGCACAGTAAGAACGAAAAGCTCAGGCAAATACATCTACTTCAGACTATGGAAAAAAGACCTCACAACAATGGAGGCGCTAAAAAGACTGGCAACAGCATGGCGCGTACCGGCAGGAGCACTATCGTATGCAGGCAACAAAGACAGAAAAGCAATAACAGAACAAACCTGCGGAGCCTACGGAATAACAAAAGAAAAACTAGAAAACACACAACTGCAAGACATCAAACTCACCTTTCTAGGATACGGAGACGAACCAGTACACCTAGGACAGCTAGAAGGAAACCAGTTTAGAATAACAGTCAGAAATGCAGAAAAAAAAGAGATAAAACGAAAATTCAGAAACTTGTTCGGAGAGCAAAGATTCAGCACAAATAATGCGGAAATTGGCAAGCACATAGTAAAAAGAGAGTTTGAACAAGCAGTGAAAAAAATTGTGGAGTCAAACCCGCAGGCAGCAGCCAAAATAAGAACACACACAGACAAAAAAGACTGGATAGGAGCACTAAGATGCATCCCAAGAAAACTATTGCTCTTATACATACACGCATACCAAAGCCAGCTATGGAATAAAGCAGCAATGCGAACAGACAAAGAAGAATTACCGATAATAGGGTTTGGAACAGAAGAAATCGATGAAACAACACAAAAAATACTCAATGAGGAAAAACTCAAATTATCAGACTTCATAATCAGAGAACTGCCAGAAGCAAGCACAGAAGGAGCAACAAGAAAAGTCTGGGCAGAAGCAAAACAACTAAAGATTACAGAAGAAGACGGGAAAATAATACTCGAGTTCTTTCTGCCAAAAGGAAGCTACGCAACAGAATTCATAAGGCAAGCGTTTCAAGAATTGCAAAAATGAATGAATATGCAATTCTTGAATCCCACGGAATTCTCAAATTCCTATGGTTTCTATGATCTTGCAGACATCCTTGAAAATGTCCTGAATGCTCTTAGTGCCGTCAACCTCGTGCACTATCTTTCTCGGCTTATAATACTCAAGCAAAGGCTCAGTCTCATCATGATACAACTCCAAACGCTTCTTAATAGCATCGGGCTTGTCGTCATCACGCTGATAAAGCTCGCCACCACAAGCATCACACTTGTTTTCCTCTTTAGAAGGATTTTCGGCGCCGTAAATCGCATTGCACTTCCTGCACTGCCGACGACTGGATAATCTCTTAACAGAAACCTCATCAGGAATCTTAAGCTCAATAACAGCAGCAATAGCAGTTTTTTCGTCAAGCATTTCAGCCTGAGCAAGAGTCCTCGGAAAACCATCAAAAATATTTTTTTCTGAAAGATTCTTCTCAACAATCTTAACAACAAGCTCGTCAGGAGCAAGAAGACCCTTGTCCATATACTCTTTTTTCAGTTTTAAAGCATCAGGATCATTATCAGCAACACCCTTCCTAATCAAATCACCAGTAGAAATATGCTTAAAACCAAACTTCTCAACAAGAAGCTTGGCCTGAGTGCCTTTACCAGAACCCTGCGCGCCAAAAAGAATAATGTTCATCCCAAATACTCCAAAACTTCCTTAGGCTCAACATGCTTCTGCCAGCAACCCTTCAATTTTTTAATAATAGGCAGAACAAGCTTTTTTTCCTGAACCCAAAGATCATATATTTTCCTAATCAGCTGAGCATCCTTCTCGTCATCACACAACAAATCAGTCTCCAACAAAGAACGATACTCCTCCATCATATGACGGAAAATGTCAAGAATCTGCTTCTTCTCACCATTAGTAAAACACCTGCACTCACACATATCAACAAAATTGTTAGGATCAGGATTAACAACGTGCTCAAGAATCTCCAAAACAGGCTCAAGCCTCTCAGCAATCTTACGCTTGATAAGCCTCAAAGGAAAACACTGAGGCTCAATAAACTCCAACTCAAACTCCCTGTTAATAGCATTAAAATCAGGCAGAATGCCATGCTCTTTTTTCAGTTTATCATAAGCTTCCTTGTCCATAACACAAACGCTGAATGGATTGTTTTATAAAGTTTGCGTCAGGAAAAGCTTTTTATAGTGTCTGTTTGAGTGAATAACTACTATGCCTCCGTAGCTTAGTAGCCATAGCGGCTGACTTGTAAGAGACCAAGCAATCAGCAGGTCGGGGGTGCAACTCCCCCCGGAGGCTCTATCAAAAACCTTTTAAACAACAAATCATTAATACATAAAATGCAAGAAAAAGCGGTGACGGTGATAGTTCTTATCGGAGTCTTAATAGTAGGGGCGACATCACTAGTAGGACTACAAATTACAGGAGCAGCACAAGTCAGAACAGGATGCGAATGCGTCATAGAACAACGCGACTTCTACGGCAATCCTGTTGGAATACAAATACAACAACTAAAAGTAAAAAGCAGACAGATGACAGACGAGACCTGCAACAACAGATGCCAACAAATGTACAGCGTTGGCAGAAGAGGAAACAAACTAGCATATGGACAACTAGACACAAGACCAGGACTAGGCTAAACCTTTAAAAACTCACTTTCTCGTAACAGATAATATGCCACGAATAGCCATAGTAAGAAAAGACCGGTGCAACCCGCAAGGATGCGGAGGCTTCCTATGCGCAAGAGTCTGCCCGGTCAACATGGAAGGCAAGGACTGCATACTAACAGAAACACCAGAAAAAAAGCCCAAAATAGATGAAACACTATGCACAGGATGCGGAATCTGCCCAAACAGATGCCCATTCGAAGCAATAGACATCATAAACCTACCAGAACAACTAGAAAACCCAATCCACAGATACGGACCAAACGGATTCCACCTTTATTCTCTACCAACACCACTATTCGGCAAAGTAGTAGGAATAGTAGGCAAAAACGGAATAGGAAAATCAACAGCAATCAAAATACTAGCAGGAACACTAAAACCAAACCTAGGAACAGACAAAGAAACAGAATGGAAAGAACTGGTCAAATTCTTCAAAGGCAAAGAAGCACAAACATACTTCGAAGCAGTAAGAGACGGAAAAATCAAAGTCTCATACAAACCACAACACGTAGAACTAATACCACAAGCAATGAAAGGAAAAGTAGCAGACTTACTCAAAAAAGTAGACGAAACAGGAAAGTTCGATGAAGTCGTAGATGCGCTAGACCTCAGAGAAGTGCTGGACAGAGACATAACACAAGTATCAGGAGGAGAACTACAAAGAACAGCAATAGCAGCAACAGTACTAAGAAAAGCAAACCTGTACATCTTCGACGAGCCATCTTCTTATCTTGACATAAAACAAAGAATAAGAGTAAGCAAATTCATCAAAACACTAGCAGACGAAAAAACAGCAGTATTAGTAGTAGAGCACGATTTGATAATTCTGGATTATATGACGGATTTGTTACACATAATGTACGGAAAAGAAGGAGCATACGGAATAGTAAGCCTTCCAAAAACAACACGAACAGGAATGAACATCTACCTAGACGGATTCATAGCAGACGAAAACATGAGATTCAGAGACCACAAAATAGCATTCACATCAAAACCACCACCAAAACCAATCAGCAAAGTAACACTAACAAACTGGGGAGATATACAAAAAACACTAGGAAGCTTCCACCTAAACGCAAAAGAAGGAAACATAGGAAGAAACCAAATACTAGGCATATTAGGCGAGAACGGAATAGGAAAAACAACATTTGTAAAAATACTAGCAGGAGAGATAAACCCAGACAAAGGAGAAGTAGACACAAAAATAAAAGTATCATACAAACCACAATACCTAGAAGCCAGCAGCGAAGAAATAGTCATGACAGTACTAAAACAAGCAGTAGAAAAATACAACAACCAAATAGTAAAACCGTTAGAGATACACAATTTACTTCTGAAACCACTAAACACATTGTCAGGAGGAGAGCTGCAAAGAGTAGCAATAGCAAGATGCCTCTCACAGCCAGCAGACTTGTACTTATTAGACGAGCCAAGCGCCTATCTAGACATCGAACAAAGACTGGCTTTCAGCAAAGTAATCAGAGACATAGCAGAACAAAGAGGAGTAAGCATACTAATAGTGGACCACGACTTACTGTTCATAGATTATCTTTCTGACAAGCTAATAGTATTTGACGGAAAACCAGCAAAACAAGGAAAAGTAGAAGGACCATTCTCAATGGAACAAGGAATGAACAAATTCCTAACAGACCTAAAGATAACAATGCGAAGAGACAAAGAAACAAACAGACCAAGAATCAACAAACCAGAAAGCAGACTAGACAGAGAACAAAGAGAAACAGGAAAGCTGTATTACGTCTAAAATTTCACTTTCTTATGAGTTATTTTCCCATTTTTGAGAACATACAAATCATCATCATCCACACCACCCATGCTCTCTATTGTGTCCAACAAATTCTCTACAGAAGAAGTGTTAATGTGACCAGTGTATTTCAGATTTTTATTAACAAATTCAACATATTCATCTGCAGCATCAATGATAATCACACCCACTTCAAAATCTTTAAGCTGGAGTTTATCAAACTCCTGTTTAATTATTTCCTTATTCTTCTGAGGATATATAACAAACCAATTCATTTTACGCCCTCCCTCTGCTTTCTCCTTTAACAATACCAGCAGCAATAATATGCGCAATTCTTAAAGGTTCTGGAATGTAAGAATGCAAGGTTGTAAGCTTAAGATACTGCTTTGCGCGCTCCAAATCCATATTGATAACCTGAACATAAACATCACCAACCTTAACAGGCTGAGGAAGCTGGGTAATAAGCTTGACTTTCTTAGACATTCTCAGGTTGACTAGTGTTTTTATGATAAAAGGAATGTCAGGAAACCGGCGAGTAACAGCAATAACAGGAATCTTAGTAAGCTTAGACAACCTAGGCAGGTCAATAATGTTAAAACCACCAACACCAATACCATTCAAAAAAATACAACGAAGCTGAGACTTAAACTTACACTTATTAATCATACGAGCGATGTTAACCGTGCTGTCAGAACCATCAACCTTAGCGGCAGTAGAGACAACACCATCCATATAACTGCCGCCCCGATAAATAGTGCCGACGACAAGAACCCTGCCCCTCCTAAACTTGAAAAAAGGACCATCATCAATACCAATAACACGAGCCTCCTTACGAACAAGCTTACGCATGCATTACAGAAGGAAAGGTTTTTATAAAAAGATATTGGAGAAAAAAATATGAACGCAGAAAAAGAGGCAATACAAATCTGGAAAGAGACATACCCAATACTAGCATACATAGCAGGACTAAAACAATACGCAGGCCAAATCTGGATACCATCACACCACAACAAAAAAAACACACTCGCAAGAATACAAAAAATAGAGAAAAAAGCAGACGAGGTAACAAAAAAATTCCTAAAAGCGATAAAACGCGACCTGATGTTTGAAGAACCACACAGGCCACCAGGAGAAATACTAGACATCTTCTTCGCACATCTGATACTAGAAGGAATCAAAGAAAAAAGAATATTGACACTGGCAGAACAAAGCATCAACCTGCTGGCAGTCCAAGAAGAGACAACAAACAAAAAATGGCCGATAGAAATCCAGATATTCACAATACAACAATGCGACGGAGCAAAAGCAATACTGGAAACCATAAAGAAAAAAACAAAAGGAGAAACAAAACAAGCATTAACGGCACTACAAAAAAGAATAGAAGACTGGAAAAACAAAACAACAAAACTCAAATTAAAAACAAAAGACTACAAAGAAATATACCCAATACTACAAAAAAAATCAAAAGGGCTCGGAAGAAAAAAAACATACAACTCATATCTTAAAGATTTGTACGATTACACAGAAACACCAGAACAAATAGAACAACTAGCAGTAAAATGGATAGAACAAGAACTCCCAGAGTTCAACAAGATAATAAACAAACTAGCCAGAAAATACAAGTGCAAGCCAACAGCAGAAGAAATAGACAAAGCAATAAAAAAACACCAAGCAATACCATTAAAGAAACTCATACCAGAAATAAAAAAACTAAGAAAAACACTACAAAAAGTAGCAGAAAAAGAATGGGTAAAAATAACACCAAAATACAACGTAAAACTAATAGAAACGCCAAGCTACCTCGTCCCATTCATGCCCACAGGAGCAATGCAGGCATTCGGCGCGCTTGGAAAACCACACTGCCTGTTCTACACAACAACAGACCCAAGAGCAAGCCCACCAAACTCTTTACCAGACGCGGCACAAATCATAATCCACGAAGAATACGGACACTGTGTAAACTTCATGAACATCTGCACCAGCAAAAACAGAAAAATAGAAATCATAGAATCAACACTATGCATACCAATAACAGAAGGACTATCATTCTACAGAGAACTAGAATCAGTCAAAACATTTGAAAAAAAAACAGACAAAGAAGCAAAAAAAGAGATAGAAAAATACGTGCCATACAAAGACTTTGTAGACGCAGAAAAATTTGTAGTAATGCACTGGAGAATGGGAAGATTCCTACGAGCAGTAAGCGACTCAAGACTGAACAGAGAAGTGCAGACCTTCCCTGAGTTCATAGAATGGGCACACAAAAAAACAGGACTAAGCAAAAAAGCAATCTTTGATTTAATATTCCACTTCCAAAGAATGCCAGGATACGCACCAACATACAGCATATTCGGACAAAAACTAAAAGAATACCAAGCAAAAGCCATCAAAAAAGGATACACACAAAAAGAATTCAACACATACGTGGCAAGCAGCGGATTCCCAGCAAGAAGCATATTCGAGAGAAGACTGAGAAAGAAGTTTAAGCTCTCGTGAACAAGTTCACGAGCCTTTAGAATTCTTCGAATTTAAAGTTTGATTTTTCTAGCAAAAACAATAAAACCAGAATGACCTATACCTGTACTTTTAGGACGGACTCTTCTACCCTCAATCTCCCACAAACGCTCAATAAGTTCTACTGTTTTAAGGTATAACAACTGGTCATTCTTGTGCAGCTCATTAACAAAATCCTGAACCTGAGGAACACTAGGAGAGTAGCTGATAAGAAAACCGCCTGTTTTCAAAGCTTTGGAAGCGTGCTGGACAACTTTCCAAGGCTCAGGCAAGTCCAAAGTGATAAGGTCGACATCAGACTCATCAATGCCATCATAAAGAGACTTCTTTTTCACAGAAATATTGGTTAAGCCGAGCTTCTTGATGTTAGCCTCAGCAGTCTCAATACAATCATCCCTCACTTCATAACTAGTAACGTGCTTGGCAACATGAGCAAGAGCAGCAGCCAAAGCACCAGAGCCAAGACCGCCATCAACAACAATAGAATCGTTATTAATACCGGTTTCACCGATGATAAGACCAATGTCTTTCAGAGGAATGGTCTGAGGCAGTTTTCGAAAACGCTTGTATATGTCAATATAAGAAGCATCAAGCAGGAAAAAATCCTTGCCAGTATCAGACTTAACAACACTGCCAGAAGGCTTGGAAAGCTCTGATTTTGGAATAGTCCCATAAAGAGTACTAACATCCTTAGAAAGGTCACTAACAAAATACTGACGGCTCTTAGCTACAACAAACTCCCTGCCATCAACAACCTCCCGCTTCTCCTTATGGATTAAGACCTTCATGTACAAGAATTCCACTCGAGCGCTTTAAAAGAATTGCGAAAAAAAAAGGCGAGGGAGGGACTCGAACCCCCGAATGACAGGGTTGCAGCCTGTTGCCTTAGCCGCTTGGCTACCTCGCCACCCTAAGAACACCGTCTAACCTGCTTTATATAAGTTTTTCCATCGCAACCTTTTTAAGAAAGCTATCAAAGATAAAAGGTATGGCAATCGACTTCCACAAACTAGCCAGAAAATGGCAAAGACGATGGAAAACACAAAAAGTGTTCGAAGCAGATGCAGACCTGAACAAACCAAAATTCATGCTAACAACACCATACCCATACGTAAACGGACTACTGCACATAGGACACACCTACACATACATGAGAGTAGACGCGTTTGCAAGATACAAAAGAACAAGAGGGTTCAGCGTATTATTCCCGTGGGCATTCCACGCAACAGGAAGCCCAATAGACGCAGCAGCAAGAAGAGTAAAAGAAAAAGAAGAAAAACAAATCAACACACTAAAACTAATGGGTTTCACAGACGAACAAATACCAGCATTTGAAGACCCACTACACTGGATAAAAACATTCTCAAAAGAAATAGAAAAAGACATCAAAGACTACGGAATGAGCATAGACTGGAGAAGAAGCTTCATAACAACAGACCTAAACCCAAGATACGACAAATTCATCAAATGGCAATTCAACACGCTTAAGAAAAAAGGACTGGTAATCAAAGGAGAACACCCAGTGGTATGGTCGCCAAAAGAAAACATGCCCGTAGGAGACCACGACAGAGCAGAAGGCGAAGGAGAGACACCACAAGAAATGGTGCTCCTCAAGTTCAAAAAAGACAACCTGATACTTCCGTGCGCAACATTCAGACCAGAAACAATATACGGAGTAACAAACATCTGGATAAACCCAGAACTAACATACATAGAAGCAGAAGTAGACGGAGAAAACTGGATAATAACAGAACAATGCATGCTAAAACTAAAAGACCAAAAACGCCAAGTAACAGAAAAAAGAAGACTGACAGGAAAAGAACTAATTGACGCAAAAGCAGAAAACCCACTCACAGGACAAACAATACCAATACTTCCCGCAACATTCGTAACAGCAGAAACAGGAACAGGAGTAGTAATGAGCGTGCCAAGCCACGCACCATACGACTGGATAGCACTAAAAGAACTACAAGACAAAAACTACCCAGGAACAAAAGAACTCAAACCAATATCACTCATTTCTGTAGAAGGCTACAAAGAACATCCGGCAATAGAAGTATGCACGCAAATGAAAATAAGCAACAGCAAAGACCCAAAACTAGAGGAAGCAACAAACGAAGTCTACAAAAAAGAGTTTCATACCGGCAGATTAAACGAAAAAACAGGAAAGTACTCAGGAAAAAGCATACAAGCAGCAAAACCAGAACTGATCAAAGACTTCACAACAGAAGGAAAAGCAACAATCATGTATGAGCTGATGAACCCAGTAATAACAAGAAGCCTTGCAAGATGCCACGTCAAAATTGTAGACGACCAATGGTTTTTGAAATACTCAGACCCAACATGGAAACAAGAGGCAATGAAATGCCTCCAAACAATGAAACTCTACCCAGAAAAAGTCAGACCACAATTCGAATACGTAATAGACTGGCTAAGGGACTGGGCATGCACAAGAGAATACGGAATGGGAACAAACCTCCCCTGGGACAAAAAATGGAAAATAGAAAGCCTAAGCGACAGCACAATCTACAACGCATTCTACACAATAGCACACAAACTCAAAAAAGTACCACTAGGCAAGATAAAAGACAGATTCTTCGACTACGTCTTTTTAGGAGAAGGAAACCCAGACGAGCTAGAAGTAGATATAAAACTGCTTGAAGAGATGAGGCACGAGTTCACATACTGGTACCCAGTAGACTTCAGAAACAGCGGAAAAGACCTGGTGCAGAACCATTTAACATTCTACATATTCAACCACACAGCCATATTCCCAGAACGATGCTGGCCGAGAGGAATAGGAGTAAACGGCTACGTAACAGTACAAAAAGCAAAGATGAGCAAAAGCAAAGGAACATTCAAAACACTAAGAGAGCTCATCAAAACATTCGGAGCAGATGTAGTAAGAATAAGCATACTAACAAACGCAGAAGAGATGAACGACACAGACTGGGACACAGAAGTAGCAGAAAGCATGAAAGTAAAACTAACACAATGGTATGACTTCGCAATCAAAAACTACACAAGAGACCACGAAAGAGACTCAGAACCAAAAAAAGAAATCGACAAATGGATGGAACACCAGCTAAACATCTGCATAAGAGACACAACAAAAGCAATGGACGAAACACTATACAGAACAGCAATAGCAAAAGGATTCTTTGACCTGCAAAGATATTTGAAATGGTATCAAAGAAGAACAGCAGGAAAAACAAACAAAGACATAATCAACCAGGTAATAGAAGCACAAACAATAATGCTGCAGCCATTCACGCCACACCTGTGCGAAGAAATATGGTTCAAAATAGAAAAACCAGGATTAATAATCAATGAGAAATGGCCTTCTTATGATGAAAGCAAGATAAACCCATCAATAGAACAAGCAGAAGAACTAATGTCAAAAACAATAGAAGACATAAGCCAAGTGATAAAACTAGCAAAAGTAGACAGACCAACAATGATAACATTGTTTGTAGCACAAGACTGGAAAGCAAAGTTATTTACAAAACTCAAAGACATAATGAGCAAGACAAGAGACATGGGAGAAATAATGAAAACAATAATGCCGGAATTCCCAGAAGCAGGACAACTAGTCCAAAAAATAGTAAAAGACCCAAGCAAACTACCAACACAAGTAGCACACCAAGAAGCAGAATACCAAAACCTAATCGATGCACTCACATTCTTAAAACAAGAGTTCAACTGCCCAATAGAAATCATAAAAGAGCAGGAAAGCCCAGAACAAAAAGCAAAACAAGCAATGCCGGGAAAACCTGCGATATTGGTAAAATGAACGAAATAGAAGTCAAAATCCTAGAGATAAATGAAAAAGAGATACGGGAAAAACTGCAAAAAAAAGGGGCAAAAAAAATATTTGAAGGAGAGATACACGCAAAATCATTTGATTACCCAGATAAACGCCTGAAAAATTCAGGAATATTCCTAAGAGTAAGAAAAATTGGAGACAAAGTAGAACTATGCTGCAAAGAAAAAATAGAATCTGATAGCTTCAAAAAAAGAAAAGAAACAGACATAGAAGTAGGAAATTTTGAAGATGTCATAACCATCTTCACAAAACTAGGACTACAACAAACACTAAAATACAAAAAGCACAGGGAGTCGTACAAGCTAAACAACACAAGATTTGAGATAGATAACTTTCCAGGAATGCCAACATATCTGGAAATAGAAGCAGAAACAGAAGAAGATATCAAAAAAGCGGTAAAAATGCTAGGCTATACAATGAAACAAACAACAAGCGACAGCTTGAACAAACTGATGGAGAAATATAAAGTAGGCGGACACGTCCAAGAATGAACAAAAAACCTACAATGCAGTTTAACCTTTGACCTTCCTCAGCTCCGCGACCCGACAAGCATTGAGAAACTACAGTGAGCGTTGCTACCTTCCGGTCCTGGCGCGGTTCCTGCAGCCACAATCCTGCCGGACAGAACTTCAACGTCCAGCCAAAGACTACACGCAGGAATTATGCTGCTTCCTGAACTTCAGCACCGTTTAAAGCCCATTAACGGTAACAGGAGAGGGCTAACCTCCCTGCCTAGTCCGCCCATACAAACAGTAGAAAGAGGGTTTTTAAAGTTTTCTGCAATACCAATCATATGGAAGTAAAACCAGGCAAGTACAAACACTACAAAGGCAACGAATACGAAGTAATAGGAACCGCAAAACACAGCGAAACCCTCGAAGAACTCGTGGTATACAAGGCATTATACGGAGAAGGACAGATATGGGTAAGACCCAAAAAAATGTTCCTAGAAGAAGTAGAAGTAAACGGACAGAAAGTACCAAGATTCAAACTAGAGACAACAAATTAATTTATACATGGACGCTTTACTGTATAGGGCATGAACCCAAAACTCCAGTTCATAGGCACAGGAAGCCCTGAAATAGTGGGATTAAGAAATGCAGGCGGATTTCTAATAAAAACAGACAAAACAACAATAGCAGTAGACCCAGGACCAGGAGCGTCACAAGCACTAGGCAACAAAACAGTAGACAAAATCGTAGTCACAAAAAAAGAAAGAGGGCACGACGCAGACCTAATCAAAACAACAGAAAACACACCAGACGTGGAAATAATACAAAAAAAATCAGGAACAATATTCAAACTGCCAGATGGAGTGCTAGCATACATCACAGACAAAATAGAGACAAAAGAAATCAAAGAATACAAAGCAGACACAATAGTATTCGCAGAACATAAGCAAACAGAAAAAATAATCACAAAACTAAAACCAAGACTGGCAATATTGACCTGCTATGACGAAGAGATGCACAAAAAAAACCCGGTATACATAGCAAGAGAGCTAAAACAAAAAACAGGAGCCCAAACAATATCAGCAGAAGACGGACTAATAGTAGAACTATACGCCTACTCGGCAATCTCAGAACAAAAAGCACTTTCTAAATTCACAGAAAATAAACAATAAGATAACCAACAGCACAACCAGCTGTCAAGAAAGGCATAGCAGGATAAAACCTATCCTTCTGGCTAAGCAACAACAAAACAAGCAAGGCAAGAGTGGCACAAGCAGAAACAACAAGCGCAGACAAGAAATTATACGAAATAAGAACAGTACCAGCAAAAATCAAAGGAAAACCAATATCCCCGCCGCCAAGAACAGCAGTCCTAACCTTCATCTTCGCTCCCTTCCTGAAAGAAGGAGCAACATAAGGCAGCAACAAACCAGCAAAAATGCCGCTCTTGGTCTGAAACTTAGCCATCTTAACCATGTGCTTGCTCTTCCAAACCGCATACATATCATACAAGGAAAGAGCCAGCAAAAGAATAAACGCATATAAAACATTCAAAATAGGAACAAAAATAGCAGCAAGCCCGCCATAAACAAACAACTCAGTCAAATTATGAATGAAAACATTAGGCTTAAACACCTTAAAGAATCCCAAAATCAAAGCAAGAATCGCAGCATAAATCGCAGGGATGAAAGATGCAACAGCAACCTGCAAACACAAAACAACCGCGAAATAAAACCACAATTTCCACAACAATACAGTCTTAAACTTAATTATCAACAAAATAAGAACTGTACCAAGAATAACAGCGCCGATAATATACCAAATGCTGAACTGAGGCTCAACATCAGGACGCTCAATAAAAGACAAATCCTTCCAAACAACCTCGCCAGCTTCTATACTCTTATCAACATCAACATAAGACTGGGTGATAGCAAGACCGATAATCTGGGCAGCAAAAAACAAAACAAGCAAAAAACAAGTAATAATCCACGTATGCTTCATAAAAAACCCAAAACCCCAACCGTTTATAAATCTAACCATTTGCCAGAAAAATATATAAAGCATAACAGCACAAAAACAAGAGAATGGCAAAAAAAATAGCAAAAATAGCACCATTAAAAGCAAGTCTGTTCGCAATAAGCATAATAGGCATACTGGCAAGCATTCTACTGATACCAAAAATATCACAAACATGGGCATTTGCATTTGGACTAGTGTTTGTAATAATGTTCATAGCAAGTATAGTATCAATGATCTGGGGTCCAATACAAAAGTACCACAGATAGGGGGAGTAAAATGAAGAAAATGTGGATATTAGCAGCAATACTAATTTTGATACTGGCTGCGTGCGCACCAAAAGAGATGCCAAAAGAAGAAACACAACCAGAAGCGCCAGTAGAAAAGGCGCCAGTAACAACAGAAACGCCGCCACCAAAAGAACCAGAAGTAAAAACGCAGCCACCAGTAGAAACACTACCATCAGAAAGAACAGCAACAGCACCACCACCAGAACCAGTGGTAAAAGAAGAGATGAGCCCACAACTAAAGAGTTTGTTGAAAAGGGCAGATGACAAAATAACATCAGGCCTAGAATATCTCTATGGCGGAACATCAACAAAGAACCTATTCCTTGACACGTACTACCTACTAGACGGCAAGATGAAGATAAAGAAATACGAAGAAGACTTCTATGTAAGAGAAGGCTACTATGACACAGTATATGTTGACTTAGGAATAGGCTGCTGCGAAGAAAGAAGCAGATGTCAAAGCCACAACATAGACAACACCGTACAGAAATTTGAAGTGGACGCACAGATGCTAAACATACCAAAAACACCAATACAATGGACAAAAGAAATACCCGCATCAGCAGTAATAGTAGGACCGCAAACATTCAACGAAAGAACAGTAACATACATCAAGTTCGACAAAGACGGAGCACAATACGAAATGTGGGTAGACGACACATACGGAGTGCCACACAAAGTGTTAATAACAAGCGGCGGAGACACAATCAAACACCAGTTCAACGACATGAAATTCAACAATCTCAGGGAAAACGACTTCAATCCGCCCTGCGATTAAATTTTTTTATTTTTCTTTTTAGAATTCAAAAGCCTCTTTCTTCTCCCGCAAAACACCAGGAGCGCCACCGCCGTGCCAGCTAAACCTAGGACGAATCCTCATAGGATACATGCGCTCATTAACATCATCAACAGCAATACAAGCACCAGCAACACGAGGAAGATTAGCTAACTCTTTATCAAGACCAGTCCTCAAATAACTCTGCAGCAAAGAACCAAGAGCATCAGTATCAATCTTAGCGGTCAAACGATGAGCAAGAATAATATCAGACTGCGTCATAGCATCAGTATGAATCTTGCCAGGCTGCTGAGTAGCCATAGCCATAGCAATACCAGGCTGACGCCCCTCCCTAAGAAGAGTGATTAAAGCATCAGAACTAGCAGTCTTACCAACACTAGGCAAAAACTCGTGAGCCTCATCAATCAAAAGCCAACAAATAGGCATCTCAGACTCCTTAGGCTCCTCATGCTCCTCAATAAGATAGTGAATAGCTTCATGAACAGAAGCATACTCCTCATCCTTTCTGGCCTTCATCCTCTCAATAAACAACTTCATACAAACAATACCAAGCACCAAATGCTTAATACGCCAGCCATTAGGCATAATCGCATAGGCACTCAAGTCCAAAACAGTAATCTGGCCGGGCTTTGCAAGCTCTTTCACAGGAGTGGCCTTAGAAGAAAAAACACCCCAGTCCTCAACAGCAAGAAAACGATTACGCGCAGCCTGCTTAACACGCAACTCCTCATCCTTATCATCATCAATAGCATCAACAATATCAGGAATATCATACTGCTTCCCGGCCTTCTTCAACTGAAGAACAATACGCTCGATAAAAACAGCAACAGGATCAGTACTCTCAAGCTCAAAAGTCAGATTCCAATCCTCAGGAGAAAGCTCAACAGGGTTCAAAGCAAAAGGAAAATCAGTAGGAATGCCCTCCTCCTTCCACTTGTCAAAAAAACCAAAAGGAGTGTAAATCTTAACATCAATAGACTTGCCCTCCAAACCCCATTCCTTAAGCAAATCCTCATCCTTATGATTAGGATACTTCATAGTCCAATAAATTCCCATAGTATCAAGAAGAATAACAGACAAACGATTACGATACTCATCAGGAAGCTGGGCAATACCCTCAGCAATAACACCCAAACAATACGACTTACCAGAACCCCTCTTGCCACAGACAAAAACAACGTGAGCCTTATTCAAGTCAAGAAAAACAGGCTGGGAAAGAGCAGTAACAGCACCCATCTTAACATAATGCTTGCCAAGAAGAACAGAACCCTTAGTCCCAAACTTATCCTGATCCGCCTTTTCCCTTCCTAGAATAATCTCATACACCATCTTTTAACAAGAACAAAAAAAAGAAGTATAAAAAGGTTTACAGCATTGCAGCTGTAACAATGTTCAATCTTGAACTAGAAGGGTCAACCTTTGAGTCCATAGCAACAATATGCTTAATGGCAGAGCGCTCAGCAACATCAACAAGAGGCTGGTCAACAACACCATCAAACACAACAGCATAAACGCCCGTGTTCAAAGACTTCAAAGTGCCATTCAACTCAGCAAAAGGAACCTTGCCAAGCACATTCATCTTGTCATCCAAGACATAAGCACCACGAGTGCCTATAAGAGACTCCAACATCTCACCAAAACGCTTGCGCTCATCATCACGCAAAACAGCCGGCCTAGCACGAGGCGCAGGATGAGACGGACGCGGAGCCGGTCTTGAAATAACAGGCCTTCTAACAGACTGAGAAGTGTCGATGTGAGACAACTCCAACTTAGCCTGCTCAGCAGTAATCCTGCTACGCAAAGCCTTATGAATCTCCTTCTTAGCAAGCTCCTCAACCTCCTTGCCGTCAGGAGCCCTAGTCACAAAGTCAACCTCTGCAACATTAAGCAAGTCTCGAAGAATCAAGTTACCGCCACGGTCGCCATCAACAAAAGCAACCAAGTCCTTGCGATGACTCAACTCAACAATAGTCTGAGGAACAGAGGTTCCATTCATAGCTATAACGTTTTTGAAACCGTGCTTCAACAGGTTAAGAACATCAGCACGACCCTCAACAACAATCAGCTCATCAGACTCCTCAACAGCAGGACCGGCAGGAAGACGGTCTCTTCCATACTCACAAACTTCCATAACACGGATAGAGTGAGCAACCTCCTCTGCAATCTCACTTGAATCCGGCATGACCTTGTCCATCAACTGCTTCAGCAACTGCTTAGCTCTCTCGATGACAAAGTTGCGCTTGCTAATACGAACGTCCTCAATGTTCTGAACCCTGACCTTGGCATTACAAGGACCAATACGCTGGATAATCTCCAAAGCAGCACCAACAATAGCAGTCTCTGCCTTGTCCAAAGAGCTTGGAATTATAATTGTGCCAATACTCTTGCCGCCCTTGGTATCAACATTAACCTCAATACGGCCAATCCTTCCAGAACGCTGAAGCTCCCTAAGCTCCAAATCCTCACCTAACAAACCTTCAGTCTGGCCAAAAATAGCACCAATAACGTCAGGCCTATCAACTACTCCTTCTATCTCAATCGTTGCATTAATAATGTATTTCGATGATACAGGACTGATTTTTCCCATTTTATTTCCCCCAAACGGGCTAAAACAGAACAAGTTAAGCCAAAACAGACTAAATCAACCTTATTTATGCTGATTTAGGGTGTTTTTGATTCATTTTCAATTGATTTTGATGATGAATGATTATCATTAATTTACTTGTTCTATTTCCGCTCGAATTTGATTTTAAACATAAAAAAGGTCTTGTAGCCCTAGACACTAACCCCCAAGAGTCATTGCTTGGCAAAGCCGTCAGCTCCGCTGGGTACTCTCGTGAAGGGCCGTGAATATGACCTTTCTTAATGAAGAAAATTAAGGATTCTGCTATTTATATACTTTACCAAAAGGGTTTATAATCCCAAAACAAACAACAAGCTAAAATGCCAAGAATGGGAACAAAACACAAAGAAAAATTCAAAACACTAAAACAAGTGTTTGACCTTTTTACAGAAAAAAACCTATTCAAACTAATCAGCCAAGGATATATAGACGGATTAGAAAGCCCTATAAGCATAGGCAAAGAAGCAAACATCTTCACAGCAAAAAAAGATGATGAAACAAGAATCGTCAAGATCTACAGACTACAAACCTGCGACTTCAACAAAATGTACGATTACATAAAAGCAGACCCAAGATATCTGGGATTAAAAAACAAAAGAAGAGAGGTTATATTCGCATGGGCGCACAGGGAGTATAGAAATTTACTGAAAGCAAGAGAGGCAGAAGCAAGAGTACCAACACCATATGTTGTGCTGTCCAACATCCTGATAATGGAGTTTATTGGAGATGAGCAGCCAGCACAAAAACTCACAAAAGACAAACCAGAAAACCCAAAAGAATTCTTTGAAGAAGTAGTTAAGCAGATGAAAAAACTATACAAAGCAGGACTAGTCCACGCGGACCTAAGCGGATTCAACATACTAAACCTAAACCAAAAACCAGTATTCATAGACATGTCACAAACAACACCATTAAACAACCAAAACGCACAAGAATATCTGAAAAGAGACATCTATAACGTGTGCACACTATTCAAGAAATGGGGAGTGGAAGCAGACGAAGAACAAGTTCTGAAAGAAATCACAAAATGAAAGAACTGGACTGGCTATACAAACTAAACAGGTACGGAGAAAAAGGACTCAAATACATAACAGAATCAATGAAAAGACTTGGAGACCCCCACATAAAACTCAGAGTAATGCAAATAACAGGAACAAACGGAAAAGGAAGCACAGCAGCAATGACAGCAGAAGTGCTAAGAAGGGCCGGAAAAAAAACAGGCTTGTTCACCTCCCCGCATTTGGTGAAATTCAACGAAAGAATACAGGTAAACGGGCAGCAGATAACAGACGACGAAATAAAACAATTGATAAAAGAAGTGAAAAGCACAGGATTAGAATTAAAATTCTTTGAGTTCTGCACAGCAATGGCACTTCTTTATTTTGCAAGAAAAAAAGTGGACTACGCAATACTAGAAGCAGGGATGGGAGGAAAAAACGATCCAACAACAGTATGCGACGCAGAAATAGCAGCAATAACAAGCATAGGAGAAGACCACACGCACATACTTGGAAAAACAATAGAAGAAATAACAAAAGAAAAAACAGGCATAATCAAGAAAAACAGCACAGTCATAACATGCAACAACAATGCAGGACTAAAATGGATAAAAGAGGCAAGCAAAAAACTAATAACAACACAATCATACACAGGAACAGTCGGACTAAGAGGCAGCTTCCAAAAAACAAACGCAGGAATAGCATACGAAATCTGCAAACAACTAGAAATAGACGAAGAAATAATCCAAGAAGGAATAGCACACGTCAAATGGCCGGGAAGAATGGAATACCTGGCAAAAAATCTATTAGTGGACTGCGCACACAATCTAACAGCAATAAAAGCAACAGCACCATACGTGAAAGCACTGCCAAAAAGAAAACTAGTAGTAGTATTCGGAGTGCTAGCAGACAAAAACTACAAAAAAATGATAAAAGCACTACCAAAACCAGACTTTCTCATATTGACAAAGCCGCCGATTGAAAGAGCACTAGACCCAGCAAAGCTAGCATACGACGGGCCATGCGCAATAGTCGAAGAGCCTGCAGAAGCACTAAGGTTTGCACAAAACATAGCAAGAGAAGACGACCTAATCTTTGTAACAGGAAGCTGCTATCTAACAGGAAAAATCATGGAAATCAGTCATAAATCGGAAACTTACGGCAAAGAGACAAAACTCTCTCACGCACAGAAGACAGCACAACAGAGTCATTAACATTCTGAAGAACCTCTGAAATCCAAGCACCAATAAGCTCCATCTCTGACTCCTTCATACCCCTGGTTGTAACAGCAGGAGTGCCCAAGCGGATACCAGAAGGGTCAAAAGGAGAACGCCTATCAAAAGGAATCATATTCTTATTACAACAAATACCAGCCTTATCAAGAGCATGCTCAGCAATCTTGCCACTCAAATTCTTATTAGTAACATCAACCAAAATCAAATGATTATCAGTACCGCCAGAAACAAGACGAAAACCATTATCAATCAAAACCTTGGCAAGCACCTGAGCGTTCTTAACAACCCGCTTCTGGTAATCAACAAAAGACGGAAGCAAAGCCTCGCCAAAGGCAACAGCCTTCGCAGCAATGACGTGCTCCAAAGGACCTCCCTGAGTTCCAGGAAAAACAGCAGAATCCATCTTCTGAGCAAGATTCTTCTTATCAGAAGGATTCAAACGATCAGCAGTCTTGCAAAGAATCAAAGCACCACGAGGACCACGCAAAGTCTTATGAGTGGTCGTTGTGATGATATCAGCAAAAGGAACAGGATCAGGATAAACCTTTGCAGCGATGAGGCCGGCAACATGCGCCATATCAACCATCAAATAAGCATTAACCTTGTCAGCAATTTCCCGGAATTTTTTAAAGTCCAGAAATCTCGGATACGCAGAAAAACCAGCAAGAATCAATTTCGGACGATGCTTCAAAGCAAGCGCCTCAACAACCTTCAAGTCAACCTGTTCAGAATCCTTATCAACACCATAAGAGACAAAATTGAAAAGCTTCCCGGAAAAATTCACAGGAGAACCATGAGTAAGATGACCGCCATGCGCCAAATCCATACCTAAAATAGCATCACCAGGCTTAAGCACAGCAAGATAAGCAGCAAGATTAGCAGAACTACCAGAATGAGGCTGAACATTAGCGTGCTCAGCACCAAACAACTTCTTAGCACGATCAATCGCCAACTGCTCAGTAACATCAATAAACTGATTGCCGCCGTAATACCGCTTGTTAGGAAGCCCCTCGCTGTACTTATTGGTCAACCAGCTTCCAGTAGCCTCAAGCACAGCCTTACTTACAATATTCTCAGAAGCAACAAGCTCAATAACATTCCGCTGTCTATCCAGCTCGCTAACCATCGCATTATAAACTTCCACATCAGACTTTTTCAGATTGTCCATTCACGAAACTCTCCTAACATCAGCACCAAGAGCCTTAAGCTTCTCAACAGTCTTCTCCTCCTGCTGCTTCCTGCCCTCATCACCAGAAGTAAGATTAATCCTGGTATATTTGCTTAGAACAGGAAGATGAGGAGAAGCAAGCCTGAACATCTTCTGGCAGATAGTACGATAAGAATAATGACCAGCAGGAGTAGTGCGCAATTCCATCACATAAACAAACTGCCTAGGATCCATCTGCCACAACATACGCTGCTTATTAGCCATCATAACAATATACTCAGCAAGCCTAGGATTCTTTGCAAGAACCTTTTCATGAAGCTTAGCAGTTTTTTCAGCACACAACTCAATCTTCTTCTTAACTTCAACAAGCTCAGGAGCGGAAGAAACGTGCTCAGGATACTCAAAACCCTTCAAAGCAGTAAAAGGAGCCCACAAAAACAAATTCCTGCGATGCCTTTTCAAATCGCGAAACGCACCCATATCAACAGTGACTTCAAAAAGAAGATTGCCAGTCTCAATCGGAACAGGAACAGAGTCAAATTTCCCTCTATTTTCCAGATATTCCTTAAGCACACTTTCAACAAGAGCCTTATCTTTAAGACAGGCCTGCAAATACTCATCATAACTATTGCCAGAAGAACAATGCTCAAACAAGACAGCAGCAGCCATTCCCGCCTCAATGTCAGGAGAGATTGAAATGAGCTTCACAGCATCAGAAGAACGACCCTTTTCCTGAGAAGGCTTATTCAAAGAGATCCCGGGCATAGAACGAATATTTTTCTCCCTAACTTGCTGATAATCATTAACAGCAACATGACTCAACAAACCAGGAGAAACCTTTTTGCCTTCTTCAAGCAAAGCTCTGCCAATCTCCTGAATCTCTTGCCTAGAATCGCTCATCAAACGAGAGATATGGCGTTCAGCCTCACGAGTGGGCCAAACAATACCCAAAGAAGTCATAATTGTAACAGGCAAAAAATAACGAATAACATCCAAAGTCTTGGCATTAACAGTCCTATCAAAAGCAGCCTCAGAAGCAAAAGCAGATTGATTCAAAGTTTTCCTGAAAAAATCACTTACAAAAGACTTAGACTCATTATAACTATCAAGAAGAAAATCATTCCACTCACGAATCTCCTTCTCAAAATCCTTCAGCTCAATTGGAACGACCAAAGACTCCTTGGAAAAAGGAACATACCTGGAAGATTTTTCCTGATAAGCACCAAGCCTCGCCTCCTGAATAGCAGGAACAGCAAGCTGGGTAATATTCTCAACAGCAAAACGGACAACATCAGAATCCTTAAGAGAATCATGACCATACTGCACGGCCCACTTGCGCATAAACTGCTCCGCCTTGCGCAAGAAAAAAGACATATTCAAACCCTTATTATCACGAATCTGACTTGCAAAATCCTTAACAGAAACAACATCCCCCTCAGGCAACAAACCCTTATCACACTCCTCTTTCATTTCCTCAAAAATATTAAGAAAACGCATACGCATAGAAACCTGACTTCTGCTATACCCGCCTTCAAGCAAAGCCCACAAAGAATTAGGCATAGCATCAGTGGCAGCGTAAATGTTTCTGTCAATATTAGTAAAAAAATGCCCTAAAACAACCTTCTCGTCATCAGTAAACTCTCTAGTCTCCAAAACAGGACCAAAAGTCTTAGTTTTCACAAAATACTCTTCCTCTTTCATAAACACCCCTCAAACATTCACTAAAACAACCCATATATATGTTTTTATGTAGCTAAACGCAACGTTTTTAAACCACTAGCTTACTTGCCAGAAACATGACCTCCACTCCTAAACAGGAGTTCACATATGAACTACGCATTCCAAAAGAACGCGTCGCCGTGCTCATAGGAAAAAAAGGCGAAACAAAGCGCGCAATAGAGCACGAAACAAAAACAAAAATACAGGTAAACAGCGAAGAAGGAATAGTAGGCCTTTCAGGAGAAGACGCACTGTTACTTTATCTCGCAAGAGAGATAGTCAGAGCAATAGGAAGAGGATTCAACCCAGAAATCGCATTGCTACTGCTAAAACAAGACTACGCATTCGAGCTCGTGTCAGCACAAGACTACTCCAAATCACAAAAAGACCTCGAAAGACTAAGAGGAAGAGTAATAGGAGAAGGAGGAAAAAGCAGGCGAATAATAGAAGAACTAACACAAACAAACGTGTGCGTTTTTGGAAAAACAATAGGAATAATAGGACCTGCAGAAAACATAACAGACGCCAGAAGAGCAATAGAAAGCCTGCTCGCAGGAAGCCCGCACGCACACATATACCGATGGCTAGAGAAAAGAAAAAAACAAAGAAGAACAGAAATATGACAGTCGCAGACGAACTTGCAAAAAAACAGAAAGACATCTCAGTAGCAGAATTCTTCGAAAGAAACAGACACTTACTAGGATTTGACAACAAAAGAAAAGCACTATTGACGGTGGTAAAAGAAGCAGTAGACAACGCACTAGACGCATGCGAAGACGCCAAAATACTACCAGAAATCAACATCCAGATTGTAGAAATGGGAAACGACAGATACAGAATAACAGTAGAGGACAACGGTCCAGGAATAGTCAAAAAACAAATCCCAAACATCTTTGCAAAACTATTGTACGGAAGCAAATTCCACACAATGAAACAGGCAAGAGGACAACAAGGAATAGGAATCAGCGCAGCAGTACTCTACGCACAATTAACAACAGGAAGACCGGCAAAAATATGGAGCAGCATAAAAGAAAACCAGCCATCATTCTACTACGAATTACACATTGACACAATAAAAAACATACCAGAAATAGTAAAAGACCAAGAAGTACCCTGGAAAAAAGACCACGGAACAAAAATAGAACTAGACATAGACGCAAGCTACCAAAAAGGAGACCAAAGCGTCGACTCATATCTAAAACAAACAGCAATCGCAAACCCGCACGCAACAATAGTCTACACAAACCCAAAAGCAGAACAACTAATATTCCCAAGAGCAACAGACAAACTACCAAAAGAACCAACAGAAATCAAACCACACCCATACGGAGTAGAACTGGGAATAATGCTCAAAATGATAAAAGCAACAGTCTGCAGAACACTACAAAGCTTCCTAACACAAGAGTTCAGCAGAGTAGGACCACAAACAGCAAAAGAAATCTGCGACAAAGCAGGACTATTCACAAACATGAAACCACATGAGATGCAGCTGCCACACGTGGAAAAACTCATAGAAGCAATCAAAAACACAAAAATCATAGCACCAAGCACGGACTGCATAGTGCCCATAGGCGAACAACTGCTTGAGAAAGGACTGCGCAAAGAAGTAGCAGCAGAATTCTACACATCAGTATCACGCTCGCCAGACGTATACAGAGGAATACCATTCGTAATAGAAGTAGCACTAGCATACGGAGGAGAACAACAAGCAGAAGGCTCGGTAAATTTACTGAGATTTGCGAACAGAGTGCCATTGCTATACCAGCAAGGCTCGTGCGCGTGCACAAAATCACTAATCCAAACAAACTGGAAACCCTACGGACTAACACAAAGCCAAGGCGCAATACCATCAGGACCATTAACAGTAGTAGTCTCAATGGTATCAGTATGGCCGCCATTCACATCAGAAGCAAAAGAGGCAATAGCACACTATCCAGAAATCATCAAAGAAATGAAACTTGCTTTACAGGAAGCCGGCAGAAGACTAGGAAGCTACGTCAACAAAAAAAGAAGAGTATCAGAACAACAAGAAAGAGTAAACATATTCGAGAATTACATCCCAGAAGTAGCAGATGCACTATCAAGAATAAGCGGGATAGGAAAAGAAAAAATAGCAGAAAGCATGAAAAAAATGCTGGCAAAAAACAAAGAATACATACAAGCACACAAAGAAGCACATCAAGTAGAAAAAAAAGAGAAAAAAGACAAAGAAGAACAAGTAGAACTAAAAGGATTTGAAGATGAGTAAACCAAAACAAGCAATAGAAGAACTCGGAAAAGAACTAGTAAAAGACGTATTGGCAAACAAACAACCAAAAATGACAGTGCCCATCAGGGCTTTGTCTAACGTAAGCTTCAACAAAAAAACAGAAACACTAGAACTGGGAAACAAAACAGCAGAAAGAAACTTCTTTAATGTGGCGCATGCCAAAAAGTTTTTGCAGACGCTGGAAGTAGCAGCAGTAAGCAAAGAACTGCTGGAAGAAGGAAAACACGCATCACTCAGAGACGTATTCTACATGGTAAAAAGAACAATACCAAACACAAAAACAAACGTGGTAGACGAACAATCAGAAAGCGACAGCGCAATAGAAGACATGGAATTACTAACAGGCAACTCAAGAGAACAACTAAACATCAACGCAAACAAAATGGGCTCAGTAGCAGGAAATGTTGTGGTAGAAGACAAAGGAGATGAAATAGACTGGAGCAGAATGGGAAGCGGAGGATGGAGCGTGCCATCCAACGTCGAAGAAATAAAATTCAAAAAAGTCAAAGCAAAATACGTAATCTACATGGAAAAAGCAGCAGTATGGGAAAGACTGCACGAAGACAAATTCTGGGACAAACAAAACTGCATAATCATGAGCTCACAAGGACAGACAACAAGAGGAATCAGGAGATTATTGCAAAGATTAAGCAACGAACACAAACTGCCGATTTATGTCCTGGCGGACTTTGACCCGTGGGGATTCTACATTTACTCTGTTTTGAAATTCGGCTCCATCAATTTAGCACACATGGCAGAAAGCATGACCTTGAACACAGCCAGATTCATAGGAATAACAGCAGACGACATAGAAAACTACGGATTGAAAAAGCATCTGATTGCCTTTAAAGACATAGACCTGAAAAGAATAGAGCAGCTCAAGAACTACGAATGGTTCAAAGACAACAAACCATGGCAAAGACAATTCAAACTAATGAAAACACTCAAAGCAAAAGCAGAAATCCAGGCACTCAGCAGCAGGGGAATCAGCTTCATAACTGATAAGTACTTACCTGAAAAGATAAAAAAACAAGACTGGATAGAATAAGAATATAAAAAGAAGAATTCTAATAAATCAATCATGAGCAAGTACGCCAAGAAAACCGAATATGTGAGTGAAATCGTAAAAGAATTAATGCATCACCTTCCATTAATTAATTGTCAAAGACTAATTCTTGACATAGAACCAGGAAACTGCGAAAATTTAGGAGAATTACTATCAAAAAGATACGATGTATATGCATTAATCAATAAAAATACAGATATGGAAAAACTAAGAGAAAATGAAGAATGGACAAAGGCAGCTGAAAGATATAAAGCAGAATTTGAACAAAAAAGAAAAAGACGTTGCAACAGCCTGCCTGGAACATTAACAATAATAGAAGGCATAGAAAGTCTACCAGAAATACAATTTGATGGAGTTGTAGCAATACACGCACTAATAGACCTCCCTCCTGACGAAAAACAAAAACTGGTAGAGTACATAATCCAGCACACAAAACCAGGAGGATATGTAGCAATTACAACAAGACCCAACAGCAACTTATTTTCCGGTTGGGAATATGTCAGAGACAGCTACAAAAAACAACCAATAAAAAGCAGAAAAAGAACAAAAAGTCTTGACTTAGCACTTGTGATAGAACAACTTCTAAGAAAACCAAGAATATAAAAGCGGGGCTGGGAGGATTTGAACCCCCGATCTTCTGCTCTCTCCTCTCGGAATAGAAGGTTCGGCGCTTTTGCACAGCCGCTCTATCCAAGCTGAGCTACAGCCCCACTATCATAAGAATTCCACCTTCACTCCTTTTAAAGTTTTCCACTGGACACGTGCGCGCAGCGCTTTTAAACTTCGGAAACTTTACAATTTTAATGATTTCAAAAGAGCTGGCTGAAATAGCGGGCATTTTCGCTGCAGACGGGTCCATACAGAAGGCCCACCTTTGTATTTGGGGCAACATTACTGAAGACAGAGCATATTACGACCAAGTTTTAACTAAATTATTCAAAAAAGAATTCAAAATAACACCAAGATGCCATGAAAAAAGAAGCAATTCGGTTTATGGTTTCTATATATGTGATAAAAAAGTAATAAAAACATTCAATAAACTTGGTTTTAATGCAGGCAAAAAGACATATACCGTAAAAATACCTGAAAAAATAATAAAAAGCAACAATCCTGAAATATGGACAAGTTTTATCAGAGGATTTTTTGACGGCGATGGTTGTCTTAATTTTAGCAAAAGAAAGGGCACTGCTTCACAATTCAAGAAAGAACATCACACTTACCCAAGAATATTCCTTTCTTCCAGATCGTTTGAATTAATACGCCAAATTCACAAATTACTTACAAAACTAGAAATTCGAGCAACTTTTAATATCCACAAACCAAGTTATGAATGGGAAAAACCTGCAGCAGTTATTACTATACGCGGTGTTAATATGCTTGAAAAGTGGATACAACTTATCGGAATGAATAATCAAGCAAGTTTCACAAAATATCTTTTATGGAAGAAACAGGGGTTCTGTCCTGCAAATACCACTCTTCAAGAAAGATTCAGAATGATTGCTTAGAAACTCTTCTGCTTCTTAAGCATATCAACAATACCAGGGGCAAGCAAAGGCTTATTGCCAACTAAAAGATACTTGTAAGGCAAGTGAACCTCTTCGCCCTCTGCAATAGGAATATCAACACCATCCTGAAACTCAAGCTCTGAGAGTTTTTTGCCGTCAACAATGAGCTTAGTAACAATAACAGCAGTATCAGTAGACATCTGAGCCTTGCCAAGATTAAACGCAGGATAAGGCAAAAACTTCGTAAGCTCAACCTTAGTACGCAATTTAGGAGGGTCATCACCAAGAATACCACCAAAAATGAAATAATTGAATTTTTTTGCGATCTCAGGAGTCAAAGTCTCCTCTGCCTCAGGATCAAGAACACAAGCATTCTCAAAATGAAGCTCTCTAACACTTTTCTCCTCAACTTTGCCATACTTCTTTAGTTTCTCGCTCTTAATGTTGGTAAAAAAAAGATTCTCCTTACCAACAAAAGAAGAAATATGCAAATACTCAAGAAAACACCATTTGAAAAGTTTTGGTTCCAGGTGCTCAATAACAAACATCACGTCTTCTTAAACTGAGCAACAGTATCAATCAAATCAACGTGGCTCAAGAACATTGCACGGCAGCAATAGCGCTCAAGACCAAGCTCGTCCAAAACATCCTTCTTGTTCTCGCCCTTCTTGACACGCTCGTCATACTCCTCCCACAACTGAGCAACCGGCTTTCCACACGTCCAACAACGAACTGGAATAATCATTTTTTTAGTTTCCTCCTTAACGATACGACTTCTGACGCTTAGCACGCGCCTGACCATGACAGTTAGGCTTGCTTGCCTCCTTCCTGCGAACGTCAGCAACAGTAAATGCACGATCATAATCCAAATATTTTGAACGCAACTTCTTATCAAAACCAGCCAAAACCTTGGCAATAGCAAGACGAGCAGCCTCTGCCTGGCTGTTAACACCGCCGCCACAAACATTAACACTAATGTTAACCTTCTTGGCGCTATCACCTGCAAGCAACAAAGCCTCCTCAATCTTGGCACGGAACATGTTATTCGGCAAAGTTGAAAACAAACGACTGTTAACCCTAACAACACCCGCGCCAGCAGTCAAAGTAGCACGAGCAACAGCAGTTTTACGAGTCCCAACTTCATGAATGACTTTCATACCTTTCCTCCAAGAGACTTACAAAGATCGCCAACCTTAACGTAATAATGACTTGGCAAAGATTTTGCCTCCTTTGAAACTTTAATAAGTTTTTTGTCCTTAAACTTCTCAGGAACACCAATATAACACATAACCCGCTCAAAAGCAGAACGGCCGCGCTCATGCTTGTAATCCAGCATGCCACGAATACTTCTCCTGACAAAACGATCAGGCATCCTGCTTCTAAAAGGACCCTTTTCAGGCCTTCCCAAATCAAAAAAGCGAAGATACCATTTATGACGAACAAAAGAAAACTTTCCACTAATCACAGCACTTTCACAATTAAAAATATTAACAGAATTACCAAGCAAAGCCTGCTTGGCAACATAAGTAGCCAAACGACCAACAATCGCATTAGTTGCATCAATATTTATCTCTGCCATGTTTATCCCAACAACCTAAGATCTCTAGCCTTAGGCTTCTGCTTCAATAACTGTTCAATCGTGATAGCCTTACCCTTAGCCTCCTCAATACGCTCACGCGCACCCTGGCTGAAAGACAAAGCAGCAACAACAACACTATGAGCAACAGCACCAGAACCCAAAACCTTGCCTGGAACAATCACAGTCTCATTAGGCTTTGTAAAACGGGAAATGCAGCTCACATTAACAACACGCCTCTGCCTTGTAGACTTTTCCAAATCATCAGCAACACGGTCCCAAAGAGCGGCCTTGGAGCTAGTGCTTTCCTTCCTCAAGCTCTGAATGAGCTCCTTCAATACCGGGTTTGTCGGACCTGTTCTTTTCATTTTTACTCTGATTTTTTATTTTTGGCTTCGCAGTCATACCGAAGGGGCCTTAACTCCCAGCCCCTTCTCGATCCCCGAAGCTTCCATGCGGGGGAAGGGATTTGAACCCTCGCATCCACTAAGGAACCAGCCCCTCAAGCTGGCGCATTTGACCAAGCTCTGCCACCCCCGCATCAGGGGAGCTTGCTGACAAAATCGTCACACAAGTTTGATAAGTGGTCAGCAGCACAGGCCAAAATCTCAGCCGGGGAAAGCTGTCCCCACGGCTCTATGTTAAATATGAACGTTTCAGGATCATACTCAATCTTGACAATATCATCATTAACACCCTCACAGGCCTCAAACAAATTATGCTGTTCAATCAGCTTGGCATCAATCTTGCCATTGCTGAAAACCTGAGGAGGATATTTCTCCCTGAACTTTTCAAAATCCTTATGATTGTTATTAACAGTAACCTTAGGCTTGTAAGTGTACCAAGCAAGACAGGGAGAAAACTTAACATGCTCCTTGCCAACACCCAAAACAGCAGTAGCCATAAGCTCAATCTCCTGCCCCTTCAACAATTTAGCAATAGGAATCTTGGGATGCACAGGCTTAATCTTAGGATCCTTACTCTTAAGATCCTCTGCATAAACAGTGCAAGGACCCTTTGCCTTCAAAGTCAACTTAACAGAGTTCTTAGCGCTCAACTCGTCACCAGGCTTTCTAACATCATAACCCTTCAAATCAGTAGTCAAAGGAATAAGACCAAGACGGTGAGCAACCATCTCGTCATACAAAACACCATCATTCTGAACAAACTCAACACTATCAACAGCCATAGTAGGAACAGCTTCCATCATAGCACGACGCAAAGCATTAGCAAGAGCCGGAGTAGAGTTCTTCAAAACAAAAGTAACCTTTCCAGTCTTCTTATCCTTTTTCAACAACTCAATCATACTCTCCTTCCCCGCTTTCCACCTTTCTTACGACAACCGCCGTGCGGAACCGGCGTAACATCTTCAATGATTCCAATCTTCAAACCCATCCTGCTCATAGCTCGGATAGCGGCCTGAGCACCAGGGCCAGGAGAATGAGGACCGTTATGACCGCCAGGAGCCTTAACCTTAACATGAACACCCATAACACCCTTATCCATAGCAGTCTCAGCAGCACGCTTAGCAGCCATCATAGCAGCAGTAGGCGAGCTCTCAAGACGAGAAGCCTTAACCATCATACCACCGCTAGCCATAGCAAGCGTTTCTGTACCCGTAATATCAGTAATGTGAATAATCGTGTCATTATAAGAAGCATAAATGTGAGCCACACCCCATCTGATCTCGCTCATTTCGCCTCACCCTTCACAGGCTCTTTTTCAGGAACCTTCTTTTTCACTTCTTTCTCAGGAGCCTTCTTTTTCACTTCCTTTTTAGGCGCTTTTGGCTTTTTCTCAGGAGCCGGTTCAGGCTCTGCAGGAACTTCCTTAACAACCCTAACTCTCTCAGGATGCTCAGGATTTGACAAAGAGCTGGTAGCAACAATAGAAATACTCTCTTCATCAGCAGCAGGAACAAGATAACCAGGAGCACTCATCTGCTTGTTTCCAATCAAAACATGCCTGTGAGAAATAAACTGACGAGCCTGCCTAGGACTTCTCGCAAAACCCTTCTTGAAAACAAGAGTCTGCAAACGACGCTCAAGCAAATTCTTAACATTCAAACCAAGAACGTCATCCAAGCCAGCGCCAACAGGCAACAAGCCAAGACGGTTCAAACGCTCCAACAACTGCTTCTTCTCAAGCTCTGCCTGCTCAGTACGCAAAGCAGTCAAACGCTTAGCCTGCTCTGCAAAAGATTTCAGTTTACTATCAACCTTCCACAACTCTCGCTTGGTCTTCAAACCATACTCTTTAACAAGCAATCGCTCCTCTTCAATACGCGCAAGCTGCCAAGGATGCCTTGGGCGAGAATACTGGTTCCTAAACCTTCTTGGATCTCCCATTTAACCACCCGATGGGCCGCCCTTCTTACCCGAGGTCTTAACGCCCATAACCTTGCCCTTGTTAGCTCTGAAATTGCTACGAGTACGCTGACCGCGCACAGGAGCATTCTGAGAATGACGAACACCCCTATAACACTTAATCCTCTTCATCAACTTAATATCATTCTCCTTGTTGAAAATCAAATCATTAGTAACAAAATGCTTATTCTCACCAGTCTCAAGATCCTTTCTTCTATTAAACAGCCAAGAAGGCAAGGGCTGCTTGTCAAGAGTCCTGACAATCTCATCAAGCTTTTTGATAACATCATCAGAAAGATTACCGCACTTCTCAAACTCATTCACATTAGCAAGCTTGCAAACAGCATGAGCAAGAGGAACACTAACACCCTTAATGTGCTTCATAGCATAAACTATTGCTTTCTTGCCATCAAGGTCTGTGTTCGCGATACGAACAAGGTGTTTAAATTCTGCCATTTTTGATTTTTGGTAGAATGAAGAATCATTCCACCCTAACACTCGCTCTTTCGAACTCGGGCGATATACGAAGGGAAAGGGGGTGGTTTATAAAGATTACGGTCAGAGTTAGATTTATAAGTTATGAATATTGCCCACACTCATATGGCGGCTGTGGCGTAACGGTAGCGTAGAGGACTGTGACTCCTCTGGACCGGGTTCAACTCCCGGCAGTCGCCCTTCACTTCTTCCTAAGATGAAAAACAGAACTAGGCAAAACATAACCCAAAACATAAACAGCACCAACAAGCAAAGGATTATGAGGCGGGGTAGCGAGCTTCAACAAAATAATCAGCTTGTTGGAAAGCACAGCAAAAATACCAACGTTAATCAAAGCAAGACAGGGAATAAACACAGAAGCAACAACATGCCTCTGCTTCTCAACCTTCTCAAGACTATGCAAAATAAAAGTAAACACAAAACCAAAACTAGCAGCAACAAAAAACAAAGAAAAATACAAAGTCCAACCCTTCAAAATAAGCAAAAAAGGGACAAGAACAACAGATAAAATAAAATTAGCAAGAATAGCCATCAAAAGCAAAACCCAGAATAACGCAACATCAACTGTCATAATCCAAGAAGGCTTCTTCTTCTCAGCAGCAGCAAAAATCTTCTCTGTCTTAGCCGCCATTTCCGGCGACCATTCTTTATGAACGTGTTTCATTTCAAACCAAGCTTAGCCAACAAAGAGGCAGGCTGAACAGGAGAAGAATACTCCAAGTTCATAAGTTTTGCGGCAATCTGCTTCAAAACAACAGCAGCACTCAAATCAGGATGAAACTCAACAAGAGAATAACCATGATGCAAAGCCTCCCTAAAACAAGGCTCATAAGGAACAACACCAAAAACAGGCAAAGAAATCAACTTCTCAATATTAATTCCAGAAAGCCCCAAACCATCATCATGAAACTGATTGACAACAATTCCATGCACTTTGCCGAACTTTGAAAGCTTCTTTATGTCCAAAACACTAGGAAAATCAGAATGAGTGACAAGCAACAAATCACAACCGGTATCATACCACTTTTTGTCAAACGTCGGAACATCAACAATAATAACATCAGCAATAGCCTTAAGCTTAGGCAGCAAAACAGAAGGATGAGGAACATCAACAGCACCAATACTGCTCAACAACAACTTCAAGCCAGAAGGACAACAATAAACAGCATCCTCCAATTTTCTTACACCAAGCAAAACCTCCTGAATAGTCCTGCCGGCAAGAGGGGTGCCAACATGATGACCAAGCCTAGGAGTCCTCAAATCAGAATCAACAAGCAAAACGTCAAAACCAAAACCCCTCAACGCAACAGCAAGATTCTTGGCTATCGTAGTCTTGCCCTGCCCTGCATTCCCCGAAACCAGAAAAACCTTATTCACCCTGGATCAACCTAGAAACGTAGTTCAAAAATTCCTTAGCACGCTCGAAGTAATCTGAAATGATATCAATGGTGATGTCAAAATCACCATCATCCAGATGAGCAGTCATAGTAACATGACGCCTGTACTCCTGCGCACGACTAAACTTCGCCTTGTCAATAACACGCAATTTCAAATAAAAATCACAAAAATCAAGAATGTTCTGGTCATGAGCATACAGCATACGAACCTGCTCAACCTTAACCTTAGGCAGAGCAGAAGCCTCAGAAATCTTCTTTTGAGTTTTGGCATGAGCAACCAAAGCATCCAAACAAAAACCAACAGTATTAATCAAACGCTCAATAATACTCTTAATGACATCAACAGTACGAGTATACTTCAAACTAACAGAGATACTATGATCCGCCCGCTTTAATTCCTGTTGCGCAAGCTGCAATGATTCTTCCGGACTCATTATTTGAACACGGCAAGAAATGTCCACTCACTACGGTCATTTCGTGCGCGCAATCCCAAAGAAAAGAAAGCCACATATATAAAGGGTATGCAAAAAGTATATACTACAGAATATAAGTTGTTACTTTAAGATTGTAAATTCAGTATTGCCTGGGCTAAATCACCATTAGCTGATTTAATGGCTTCCAAAGCCTTTTCCTTAGAAACATTGGCCTGCTGCATAACGGTCTGGATATCCTCCTCCTTAATCTCAGGCTCAGAAGAACGAGGCTTCTCAACAGCATTACCAGAAATCTGCCAAGTATCCTGGCCCATCATATTAACCTTGGCAACCTGAGGCTTTTCTATAACAATATCCTTGTCAGAACATCGAATAATGACTTCTTGGGCATCAACCTCCTGCTGCTGAATACCAAAACGCTGCATCGCCTTCTGCAAGTCACGAGGATTAAGTTTCATAGTCCCAAAAACGAAGAACCCCAAATGTGCAAAGCAATAACAATCAAAACAACGATAACAGAGAAAATAATGATATGACCAGGCTTGAACTCGATCTTGCTCTTATACTCCTCAAAATAAGAAGTAATACCAGCAGTCGACATCGGCATACGAGATTTTTCCTGAGCCATGTTCCTTGGAATTTGGTGTTTGTATATAAAGGTAAGGGTTGGGTAAGCATAAGCTACCTTTTGTACGCCTCCAAAACCAATGATAACACACTGGTGACGGGTTTTAACCGCCGGGACAGGCGTTCAGGGCATTCTACTTAGCGCACGTTCTGTGCTTGCACCAACGAGGGCTATCCGTTTCATCCAATCGCATGAGAGCGTCAACGCGTATGCCCGTGTCACCACGGGAGTCACGCATCATCCTCCTCATGCAAGGTCCGTTTCTGTGATGGAGCCATCCATTACTGAATCTCAGATTTCTCCGAGTCGCCTTTTAATGGTGGGCAGACTTTCCTCAGTTTCCCGGGAACCC
>JAHWHB010000072.1 GCA_019323575.1 Candidatus Woesearchaeota archaeon | reverse complement strand
TAGAACAAAACTGGGAACAAGTAATACTGAGAAAGCTCCAAAACAATGAATACGTAGAACTAATTTCAGTTCAGCTGATGGGAAAAAAAGTATCAGTAAGCGTGGATGACAGAGGAGAAAGAAAAATCTGGGACGAATTCCCACCGCACACAAGCTATGATGCAAGAACACTTGTAAAAAGAATATTCGAGCTGGCAGGAGTCACGGCAGACCCTTAGCAACAACATAACCCCTATCCAACATCATACGAGCAATATAAGCAACATCCTCCTTAGTAACATGAGCGACAGCCTGCTCAATATCCGCAGGATGCAAACCACGAGCAACTTCATTATAAACCCTATTCAAATCAGACTGATTTTCCCCTTTAATCAACAACACTTTATACTTTTTTCTAAAAGTATCAAGAACCTCCTTGCTAATCCCTTTCAAAGCAATCTGAGTAAGAGTCTTCAGATACTCTTTCTCAACCAAAGGCAGATTATCGACATCAGTTTCAACCCTTAAGATAACCTCTCCACAATTTCCTGTAAAAGAAGAACCAATAGCGTAACTGTAACAAAGACCGAAGCGGTCGCGAAGACGACTGTTCAAAGGACCAAAATCCTCATTCAAATAATTAAACAAGAAATTCTTAGCAATATTCATCTGCAAAGAAAGACCTGAAAAACCAGGAAACTGATGCGCAATCTTAACAAAAGGCTTCTCCATATTTTTTCTCGCAAACTCAACACGCCTCTTCAAAACGCGCTCAACAGGCAGCTTAACAGGCTTCACAGAATTTCCTTTTTTAATCCTTTCAAAACAAGCAATACCTTTCTCAAGCCCGGAATTCAAACCGCCAGAAACATACAAGAAAGCACCACTGGGAGAATAAAAACTGTCGAAAAAATCACAACAAGCGGGCACGTCAATCCTATCCAAATTTAAAAGACTGACTTTTGTACTTGAAAACAACTTATCATGCTTAGGAGACAAAATAGCAAAAATACGATCGTCTAACTTCGCCTCTGGACAAGAATTTTCATCCAACTCCCTGCCCACCGCTTTTTTCTCTCTATCAAGCCACCTTACATGAGGTCGTAAAAGAGCCTTGCTCAGGTTCTTCAAAACCTTAAGCAAATCATCAGGAAAAAAATCATGATAAAAAAAACAGGTATTCTGGAAATCCGCAAAAGCATTGGTTCCTGCATAATTCAAAGCACCCCTTTTACCATACACCTTGCACCCAGCGCCCTGCATGTGCTCAAACACATGACTAATTTCAGGAATAGTATCATTAACCCAGCCCACATCAAGATTTAAGTAAGCAGCACACAACCTAACAGGCGTTCTCTCAATAAAAACCCTCAAACCATTCTTCAAAACCCTACGCTCAAAGTCCATCAAAAAGGCGATAAATGAACCCAATATAAAACTTTCCAACGTGACCACTCTGAAGTGCAAACTAATAAAAAGGACTGCAAGATAAACACGAACATGACACTATGGGGGAAAATAAAAACAGGAATAGCAACAACAACCCTGGCGCTGTCCCTTCTATATGCAGGTTGCAAAACAGAAACACCAAAACTAGAACAATACCCATTATCAACAGTCTCAATAGACCCGCAATACATAGCCAAAAAAAGACAACAAACCATAGAAGAAATCGCCAAAGAAGCACCATACATAGGACACATATTTTACTTTCATGAAACACAAAAAGAAAGATACATCCAGGCATTAATGAACGATTATGGATTCCCAAAAAAAGGCTGCGAAATGCTATGGGAAGAAATAGACAAAAGAAAAGACCAAGCATTTGCACTAACAATAATGCCAAGAGATTACATGGGCAAAGGAAAAAAATCCTATGTCTTCGTGTTCCAAAAATCATTCGAAGAACTAAGAAAAAAAGAAGACCTGGAAAGCTTCATCGTTGACCACGAAGGCAAACACGCAGAAGACAACGCGTTAGGAGTAGAACTCTGCGGGCAAAAAATCACACCAGACAAAATAGACCAAATCCCATTATACTCCCAAATAGTCGAATTAAGAGCATTCGACAACCAATACTGCCAAATACGAAACGGAAGACAAGTATCAATACCGTGCGGAAACTTCATCAAACTAAGACACTTCCTGCTATTCTGGGCCTTGTTCAACCAAAAAGACAAATACGCACAAGACGCAGTAAAACAAACAAAATACGTATCGCTGATAGATTTAATGACAGGTGAAATAGAAATGTGGGAAAAGGAATAAATCACAAACCCAGTTTCTTCGCAAGCTCCTGAGCCTCAGCATACTGCTCATGAGTGCCAATATCAATAATATGATTGCTAACCTCATACTCAAACACCATTCCTTTGTCTATAAGCAATTGAATGGCATCAGTCAGCCAATACTCGCCCTTATGCCTGGGCTCCACTAGCGTGCAAGCATCAAAAATCTCCCTAGGCATGACAAAAACACTAAAACTGGCCAATTTAGAAGGAGGAACCTCAGGTTTTTCTATGAATTTCACAACCTTCTTGCCCTCAACCATCAAAACACCAAAACGCCTAGGATCCTCAACCTCGCGAACAGTAAAAACACCATCAGAAGAAT
>JAHWHB010000071.1 GCA_019323575.1 Candidatus Woesearchaeota archaeon | reverse complement strand
GTTTCTTTAATTAGTTTAACATATAATGTATTGGGTGATAAACATGAATGATTGGCGAGCATATGTTATGGTTGGTGTTTTGGGTGTTTTTGGTTTTTTTTACAGCTGTAATCAGCGTGTTTCTGTTCAGGCTCCTAAGTCTGGCAGGCAGGCTGTTGTTTTTACTGATGAGGCAAGGGATGTCCTTCAGGACCGTCTTGTTAGGTCTGATTTGTCTAAGCGTCAGATTGCTGCGTTGCTGAATCGTGTTGATTTGGATGATGATTGTGTTATTGACGAGTTTGAGGCTGAGGAGCTTGCTAGCCTGCTTGGAGGCGGTTATTATAAGGAAAGTTCTGAACCTGAATTTTACAAGCAGGATTATACTTGGGGTGATTTTGGCAACAAGGTCAGGCGTAGTTTCCAGCCTTGTCCTGTTTTGCCTGATCCTGGCAAGCCTATGTCTCTGTCTGACTACTACCGTTCTCAGCAGAGGGTTTACAGTTATTATAAATAGAAACGTTTAAATACCACTACTACCTAGTGGTTATTATGAAACTCAATAAGTGGTTTGTTATTGGCGGTCTTACTTTGGCTTCCTTGCTTGGAGGCTGTGTGACTGATGACCAATATACGAAAAAAGATGAGCCTAAGTATTGGCAGGCTGATTATCGTGGTTTTCCTCCTAAGTTTATGAGGGATCCGGGTTATGTTCTTCCTCAGTATAAGCGTTTTAAGTGATTGGCGCTTCTATTCTGTCTACTCTTGGTCTTCCTTTATACAAGAATCGGGTAAGAGTCATTTCTTTTTCTATGATTCTTTTCTCTTTTGTCGCTAAATTTACTTTTGCTTTTCTTGTTTTTGTGCATTCTTCTACTAGTTTGTGGACCTCGACAATAAATCCTGCTTCCTGCAGCTTTTGTATTGTTGCTACCTGTCTTTGGCTTAGTCCTTCGTGTCCTAGTTTGCATTCTACGAATTTGAATTGTTTCAAGGCTGGATTGTAGCAGACTAGGTCTGGCATTCCGTGGTGCACTGTGCACAGATAGCAGAGTAAATCAAGTGCTCTGTTGCCGTGTAGTTCTACTATTAGTTCTGCCAGCTGTACGTATTTTTTCTTTACTGCCGGGTACACGTCTGCGGCTATTGCGTGTACAAAGCCTCCTCTCCATGTTTTCCATCCTTGTTTTTCTAGTCTTTTGCGGAGTTGCAGTTCTGCCAGTCCTTGTCTTGTTTTGTAGGGGTATTTTCTTATTGGTATGTAGACTGTTAGTACTGGTTTTTCAAATTCTAGAAGGTTTGTTTGGCGCACGTTTTTTGAAGAATTTTTTTGTTTATATATCCTGTGCGTGGTTGTCCAGTGACTTTTTTATCTCTCCTGCTTTTTCGTAGTTTTCTTCTTGTGTTGCTTTTAGTAGGTCTGCGTGTTTGTATACTCGCATTAGTTTTTCTCCTTCTCTTATCATTTTGCACAGGATGTTTGCCTGCCCTTCCATAGGTGTTCCTTTGTATTCGTCTTGTATTGTGCTTTGTAGTCTTGACATTTTTTCTCGGTCGTTGTACGTTGTTGCGTCTATTAATTGTGCGACTAGGCTCATTATGTTTTCTCTTACACTCGGCTCAGGCGCAAAATACGAGTTTATTTTTTTGTGTATTCTATACAAACATTCTGTGATGTCCATGTAGTCTCCTACGAATTCTACTTTTTCAAATGTTCCCATCAATTCTTCTTCTGTTTCTGCTGGTTGTGGTGCCGAGAATACTATTGTTTCGTTTATGTTTGGTGTTCCTTGTTTTGCTGATATGGTTCTTAGCATCCATGTTGCGCGGATTTCTATTTGTTTTACTTCATCTTCTGTCATGTCTGTTTTTGTTATGTATACCCACGGGTTTGTTGTTGCGAAGTATGCTAGAATTATTGTTCTTTCTTCTTCTATTACCCGTCCGTATGCCACCATGGTGTCTAGAGTCATCTTTTGTGGCTCTTTTGTGACGTTTTTTAAGCTTTTCGCTTAGAATTCACTCCTTAGTGGTCATTAGTTTTTCTATTGATTTTATTATGCTTGGCAGCGGCCCTTCTATGTGTCCTTTTTTGTCTTCTATGATTACTTCTCCTAGCTCTTGGAATTTTTTCCAGTTTTCCTCTGGTACATATGGGTCATCATCTGAGAAGATTGAGATGAATTTTGATTTTGTTTTTATTTTTTTGAGGTCTATTGGTGTTTCTACCCAGGGTTTTGCTATTGCTTCATCTTCTGGGTTTCCTACATCATTCAGCGTCAGCCATCCCGCTACAAATAGCACTCCTTTTATTTTTATCTTGTCTGGTTTGTTTTCTAGATATCGCATTATTGTCTGGCATCCTATGCTGTGCCCTACTAGGTAGTTGTCGTCTTCTTCGTCTATGTTTTTTTCCAGTTCTTTCACCCAGTGTTCTATTTCTGGTGCGTCTGTGTTTGGCATTTCCGGCGTTTGTACGTAGATTCCTTTGGTTTCTAGTTCTTTTTTTAGCCAGGGTATCCATACGCTTCCTGGATTCATTCCCCATCCGTGTATTATTGTTACGCGTTTCATATCATTTGGATTATTTCTTTTTTTGTTGTTGCTTGTTCTGGTTTTTTGTCTCTCCACTTTAAAAATCTTGGGAATCTTAGTGCATATCCTGCTGTGTGGTTTGGTGATTTTGTTATTTCTGCTCCTGTTACTTCTGCTACTTTTGTCATGTCAAACCATACGTCTGCGTGCATTGT
>JAHWHB010000070.1 GCA_019323575.1 Candidatus Woesearchaeota archaeon | reverse complement strand
CTATCTGTAAAACGCTTCTGTTGTTGATATTTCGTCTTTTGTTCTGTGTCTTATGTCCGCGTCTCTTACTTTGTTTGCTACCATGTCTTCGTATTCGTATCTTTCTAATAGCTGGTTGCCTCTTTTTTGGTCTGCTCTTAGCGGTATTCCTGTTGCGGGGTCAACGCTCAGTTCGAGGCCGTCGGCAAATTTCAAGAATATTGTATTTCTTCCTTTTATGTAGTATTTGTTTTCTTCTACTAGTATTGGTTCTTTGTTTAGGTTTTGGAATAGCCAGTCTTCTGGCAGCACCATGTTGTATTCTCCAAATGCTACTGGGTATGCCAGGTCGTATATTTCTAGTTGTGCGCATTGTCTGTTTACTTGGCTGTCGTATCCTTCGCAGTAGGCTATTGCTGTTTGTGCTACTCTGTCTACGTATACTGTGTCGTAATAGTATAGGTTTTTTGTTGTCTCTCCGAATTTTGCGTTTTTTACTGTTCTTGGCACATCTAGTTGTATTTTGTATGTTGTTCCTTTGCTGTATATGTGGTCTCCCTTATAGATAAACTCGTACCCTGTTGTTTTTGCGAATAGGTCTAGGTATTTGTGCACTTTGGTTCTTTGTTGTGCTGGTGTTGTTGTTTCTTCTTCTACTGTTGTTTCTACGTCTTGTTTTAGTTGTTCTGCGAGATTGCTTGTCTCTTGTTCTTCTACAGGCTGTTCTTGTACTGTTTCTTGAACTGGTGTTTCTTCTTGTACTTCAGTCTGCTCAGTTGTATCTTTGACTTGTGTTCCGCATGCCGCAAGAACCAGTAATAGTGCTAGGATTAATGGTAGTGTTTTCATATTATAAGCCTGCAATATTGCTCTTTTTAAGCTTTATTGTGAAAGTGTTTAAATATTACAATGTGATTGTTAGAGTATGCAGGAGAAGAGTGCAGGTGTTGTTGTTGTCAATGACCATAAGTTTTTGCTGCTTCATTATGACGCCGGCCACTGGGATTTTCCTAAGGGTCATGTTGAGAAGGGAGAGACTGATGAACAGACTGCTTTGAGGGAGCTTAAAGAGGAGACCGGTATTTCTGAGGTGGAAATCCTGCCTGGTTTTTCCCATGGAATTCGTTATTTTTTCAGGAAAGAGGGAAAGCTTGTTTCAAAAGATGTTTTGTTTTTTGTTGCTAGGACTAAAATTAAAAACGTTGAGCTTTCTTTTGAGCATAAAGATTTTATTTGGCTTCCTTTCCAGGAGGCTTTGGATAAGTTAACTTATCCCACTTCTAAAGAGGTTTTGAAAAGGGCGGAGGAGTTTTTGCATGGGAAAAAATAGGGAAATTGCGGATATGTTTTACGAGATGGCTGACGTTCTTGAGATGCAGGGGGTTGACTGGAAGCCTGCTGCGTATCGTAAGGCAGCTAGAAGTCTTGATACTCTTTCCGAGCCTGTTGAGAAAATTTATGCTTCTGGCGGCGTTAAGGCTTTGAAGGATATTCCTGGTGTTGGTGAGAGTCTTGCTTTGAAGATTGAGGAGTTTTTGAAGACCGGTAAGATCAGGGAGTTTGAGAATCTGGTGAAGAAAATTCCCAGTGGTGTTGAGGAGATGATGCATGTTCCTGGTCTTGGCCCTAAGAAGGTTATGCGTTTGTACAAGGAACTAAAAATCAAAAGTGTTCGTGATTTGGAGCGTGCTGCGAAGTCAGGAAGGCTCAGGAAGCTTGAGGGTTTTGGTGTTAAGTCTGAGGAGGATATTCTGCGTGGTCTGAATATTCTTAAGAAAGGTGTTGGGCGGACTTTGCTTGGTTTTGCTCTGCCTGTGGCGAGAGAAATATGTGCTAAGCTTTCAAATATTGATGGTGTTAAGAAGGTCGAGCCTGCCGGCAGTCTTCGTCGTATGAATGAGACTGTTGGTGACATTGATATTCTTGTTATTAGTTCCAAGCCTGTTAAGGTTATGAATTTTTTTACAGGTATGCCTGAGGTCGAGAGCGTTCTTGCCATGGGTTCTACTAAGAGTACTGTTATTTTGAGTGAGGGCCTGCAGGCGGATGTTCGTGTTCTTGATGATCAGTCTTTTGGTGCTGCTTTGCAGTATTTTACTGGAAGCAAGGATCATAATATCTCCTTGAGGCAGATTGCTATTAAGAAGGGTTTTAAGCTTTCTGAGTATGGTTTGTTCAAAAAGAACAGGTATGTTTGCGGCAGGAGTGAGAAGGAGATTTATTCCCGGCTTGGACTGTCTTTTGTCCCTCCTGAACTGCGCGAGAATCATGGTGAGATTGAGGCTGCTTTGAGGAAGAAACTGCCTGATTTGATTCCTTATAATGCAATCAAGGGTGATTTGCAGATGCATTCTAAGTGGAGTGATGGTTCTTATTCTATTGAGGAGATGGCTCGTGCTGCTCAGAAGATGGGTTACAAGTATATGGCTATTACCGACCATTCTAAGAGTGAGCACATTGCTCATGGCATGGAGGAAAAACGCTTATTGCAGTATCTTAAGGAGATTGACAAAGTTCAGAAAAAAGTCAGCATTCGTATTTTGAAGGGTTCTGAGGTTGATATTCTTACTGACGGCTCTCTTGATTATGAGAACAGGTTTTTGAAAGAGCTTGATTTTGTGCTTGCCAGTGTTCATTCCCGTTTTAAGTCTTCCTCCAAGGATATGACTAAGCGTATTTTGAAGGCGTTTGATAATCCTTATGTTAATGCTCTGGCGCATCCTACTGGTCGCTTGATTAATAGGCGCGAGCCTTATGAGTTTGATTTTGATAAGGTTGCTTTGGCTGCTAAGGAGAGGGGTATTGCTCTGGAGGCTAATGCTTATCCCGACCGTCTTGATCTTAAGGATGTTCATATTCATAGGGCGTTGGAGCTTGGCTGTAAGATTTCTATTGGTACTGATAGTCATTCTGTTGAGCATTTGCGTTTTATGGAGTTTGGTGTTGCTCAGGCTAGGCGCGGTTGGGCTCAGAAGAAAGCTGTTATTAATGCCTGGCCTTTGAAAAAATTGGAAAAGTTTTTAAGAAAGTAAACAAGTTTTTCTTGTATGGCGGTTAAAGAGGTTTTGAAGGAAAGCGTTCCGAAGTTTGTTAAGGATACTCCTGAATGGCCTGTTTTTTTGCGCTGGATTTCTCAGAGGAATATTAAAACAAAGGCTCAGTTGAAGAGTGTTCTTAATGCTGAGATCAAGGATAATCAGAAAAAGCTTGAATCATTTTCAAAGCCCAGGACTGCCGGCACTAATAGCAGAGTTCTGCGTCCTGCTGCTAAGAGGCTTGATTTTTTGAAGGTTTGTCGTGATAGGATTTTGAAGTATCTATAATGTCAATCGTTAATAAGACCAGGGATGTTGTTCTTGCAGGTTCTTTTGAGGAGTGTTGCTCTTTTTGGCAGCAGACTCGGGGAATGATGTTTCGAAAGGAGGTTGTTCCTTTGCTGTTTGCTTTTCCCAAGGAGCAGATTGTTAAGCTTCATTCTTGGTTTTGCCCTGATCATATGGATTTGGTTTTTCTTGACGAGAACTGGGAGGTTGTTGAGCTGCAGCCTGAATGGCCTCCTTGGAGCAGTTATTCTCCTGGAAAGCCGTTTATGTTTTTGTTGGAGCTTCCTGGAGGTACAATTTATAGGTCTAATACCCAATTGGGTGATGTTATTAATATTTTGAGGTGATATTAATGAAAGAAAAACACACTATGGAGGAATATCTTGATGCTGCGGAAACCTATGCGTATGATTATGCGCATCAAAAAATTCCTATTGACAAAGCGTTGCATTGTTTGGAAGAGGCTGAAAAGATTGCGAAAGAGAAGGGTATTGATATCTCTGCCAAGGTTAATGAAATAAAGAAAATTTTGAAAATTTAATCTATTCTTATTTCTCTTGTTGAATTTTTTTTCTTGAGTGCAGTTGCTACTGGCAGTATTACTATTTTTTTTCCTGCAGCGACCACTGGATGTGTGTTTGTCGCTATTTTTAATTTCTCTGCTTCTCTCAATACTGCTTCTTCAAATCCAGCGCTTACTATGAATTCACCGTTTGCTTCTGCAAGAACTCCTGTTTTTGGGACATCGTGTATTGCTCCCATCGGGACTCCTATTAAATTGTTGTTCGCGCTTGGCCCTCTGTACACTCCATCTGAGTACATTGAGTAGCTTCCGCTTGGTGTGTATATTACTGTTTTTTGTTCCATTGTCTTCACCCTCCAAATAGACGATAAAATAGGTTGTTTTTAAGTGTTTCTGTTCTTTTTATAAATCCGGAAATATTTCAACTGGACACTGGACAGGCGCGCGCAGGGAATTTAAAGACCTAAAAATGAATATAATTCATGATTAGCAAAGAGCTTGCGCGAATTGCCGCACACATTTGTGGTGATGGATATATTGGAATGAGTATAGTAAAAAGAAGTAAGAAAGAACTTATACAACATCCAAGAAACAACAAACTAAGAAAAAGATGGTATGTAAGATACGTCAACGAAGAACCAGTTCTAATAGAACAATTTGTTGAAGATATCAAAAAAGAATTTAATAGAAAGGTTGTGTTTTGTAAAAAACATGAACATGAAATTTCAGGTAAAAAAATTTATTCTATTTTAAAAATGCTTGGCGCTGGAAAATCTCGGGAATGGTTTATTGCGGATGAAATTCTGAAAAGCAACAAAAACACTAAAGTGGAATGGCTTAAGGCACTTTATGATGACGAAGCATATGTTTCAGTGAAACAAAAAAGAATTGTGCTAAATATGACAAATCAAAACGGACTGAAACAGATTAAAAAACTTTTAAATGAATTTAACATTAATTCAACACTAAAAGGACCTTATAAATGCAAAAAATTTGAATCGTATCATCTAAATATATACAGAGACTCAATCAAAAATTATTCCGACAAAATCGAGTTTTATCATCCAAAGAAAAAAGCCGCGCTAAATAGAATAATACATGGGAGCGCGGCGATTTGAACGCCGATCCGGCGGGTTGGAGCCGCCTATTCTAGCCAGATTAAACTACGCTCCCCTGCAATACCATCGTCGATTCTAAGCGTATTTAAACATTTCGCACAATATGATTTAAAAAGTGTGCTTGTTTACTTAGGAAAAAAGAGGTTTGTTATGAAGAGAGTGTTTTTTGAAGCAGTTGCTACTTTGACTGGTTGTATTATTGGCGCGGGTATTCTTGGCATTCCTTTTGTTATTGTCAAATCCGGTTTTTGGACTGGTATGCTTGTTGTTTTTACTCTGGGCTTTGCTGTTTTGCTTCTTCATTTGCTTATGGGAGAGGTTTGTTTGCGTTCTAAAAAGCCTCATCAGCTTGCTGGTTATGCTGAAAGTTTTCTTGGCAGGCCAGGTAAGTTTTTGATGACTGCTTCTATGGTTATTGGTATTTACGGCGCTATGCTGGCTTACACGCTTGGTGTCAGCGAGAGTCTGTTCTCTGTTTTTGGTCTTTCTAAATGGTTTTGGGCTTTTTCTTTTTACGTTTTAATGTCAGCTTTGGTTTTTGGGGGTTTGAAGGTTCTTAAGAAGTCTGAGCTGTGGATTGAGTTTTCTAAGTTTTCGATTTTTGTTATTGTTTTGCTGATTTTGTTTTCTTCTTATCATTTCTCTTTTAGCCGTCATAATGGGTTCTACTGGGATAAACTTTTGGTGCCTTACGGTGTTATTTTGTTTTCTTTTATTGGTACTGCTGCTATTCCTGAGCTTAGGCAGGAGTTGATTAAAAACCAGAAGATGATTAAGAGAGTGATTGTCATTGGCTCATTAATACCCTTGGTTGTTTATTCTTTGTTTGCCTTTGCTGTTATTGGTGTTTCTGGTCTCGCTACCACTCCTGTTGCTACGATTGGTTTGGCTGATTTGATTGGGGGTTTTGGTTATGTTTTTCTGCACGTTTTTGCTGTTCTTGCTATGGCCTCTTCTTTTGTTGCTCTTGGTTATGCTTTGAAGGATATGTACAATATTGATTTTAATATTCCTCATTGGCAGGCGTGGCTTTTAACTATGATTGTTCCTGCTGTTTTGATTTCTTTGGGCGCTGATTCTTTTATTGGTGCTTTGGAGGTTGCTGGTGTTTTTGCCGGGGGTATTGCCGGTCTTACTGTTATTTTGATGCATATTTCAGCTAGAAGAAAATCTGAGCGCCAGCCTGAATACAAAATTAAGACTAATTGGATTATTTATGGACTTCTGGCTTTGCTTTTCGTTATTGGTGTTGTTTATGAATTAACTGTTTTATTGTTTTAGCGTTTTTGTGTTGCGACTATCCATATTAGAACCAGTATTGTGATTATTGACAATATTATCGCGATGTATGGCTGGTATTTTTGTGGTATTACTTGTTTTTGTACTTTGAGGGAGATTGTGTTGCTTGCTGCCTGGCCGCCTTTTCCGTCGTTTGCTATGAATCTTACTCTTTCTTCTCCTGTCCAGTCTGTTTCTGGTGTTAGGTAGGCTGTGTTGCCTGTTATTTCAATTGTTATGTGTTTTGCTTCTGTTGCTGTGTAGGTTAGGCTGTCTTTGTCCGGGTCTGTAAAGTACCTGCCCAGGTCTAGTCGGTGTACTGTGTTTTGCTGCCAGGTTTGTGATGGTATTCCGTATGCAATGGTTGCTGGCTGCGGTGATAGTATTACTGCTATTCCTGCTATCAGCGCGATTGCTATTATTCCTATGATTATTTTTGTTTTTTTGCTTATTGGTTTTTTCTTTCCTGGTTTTACATAGATGCTGTACGTGCCTGGTTTGATTTCTGCAGCATAATGCACATTATACTTGTCTTCTCCTGTTTTTTTGAGCGGGACTGTTGTCCAGCTGTTAGTAAATCTTCCTAGTTTTACGTCGTCTGGTGTTGCTAGTTTTCGTTTAATCCAGCTTTTTGGTATTGTGAATGTTGCTTTGAGGCTTATTGCATCGTCTGGCGCGTTTGTTTTTATTAGGATTGTTTGGTAGACTGCTGGTGTTGGTGATATTCTTGCTTTTGTTTTCTTAATCAGCAGTTTGAAGTTGTTTATTGGTTTTTTTGCTGTTATTCCTAATTGTGATATTCCTTTTTTCCAGGTTTTTATTGTTGTTGTTTGTTTGTCGATCAGGGTTTTCCATTTTGCTTTGATTACTGTTAGTCTCGAAAGTTTTTTTGCGATGTATATTACGACTAGTATTATTATTCCGATTGCAACGTATTCTAGGTTTGGTGCTATTACTTGCCAGAACAGCCCGATTAAAATCAGAAGTAATATTCCGAATATGATTGCAATTATTTTTCCTGTGTTTCTTTTTGCTCTTCCTATTATCAGGTCTTTTCTTGCGACTATGTGATACTGTTTTTTGTATTCTTTGTCTACTTCTCTTTGAAGTTGTTTTTTGATTCTTTCTTTTTCTGCCTGTTTTCTTTCTAGCTCTTTCTTTTGTTGTTCTTGTTTTTTCTTTAGCTGCTCTGCGCGTTTTTGTTCTCTTGCTTTTCTTATTGCTTCTAGTTTTTCTCGCAGTTGTTTTCTTCTTTCTTTCCATTTCTTGTATGATTCTTTGAAGTGTGGGCTTCTTACATATCTGATTATGATGTATAGGAATATTAATGCTGCCAAGACTATTGCCGCGATTGCTACTAATAATACTGGGTTTCTCTCAAGAAGTGTTGGCGGCTGCAGTTTTATTATGAGTTCTTTGCTGTATTTTATTCCTGTTTCCTCGACCGTTGCAGTTAGCAGAATCGGATAGCTTCCTTTTGCTGTTTCTGGTGTTGGTGCCAGTCTTAGCGCTATTGTTTTTGTCTGCCCAGGGTTAAGTATTACTGTTTCTGGTGTTATGGTTGCCCAGTTTATTCCTTGTACTCCCAGTGTGTATTGTGTTATTCTGTCTCCTGTGTTTTGGATTGTTAGTTCTGCTGTGCTGTCTACGTAGTCTGTTCTTATTCTGCTTGTTCCTTCTGCTATTCTAGGTACGTCTGTTGATTTTATTATTAGTTCTAGTGTTTGTTCTTTTTGCTGTTCTGATTTTTCTGTTTCAAATCGTACTGTTAACGCATATATGCCTGATTCTGTGCAGTCTTCTGGTGTTACGCTTATGATTATGTTTTTTTGTTCTTTTGGTTTTAGTACTGCTTGTTTTTCGCTGACGTGTACATCGCTATGTCCTGTTGCGGTTATTGTGTAGATTTCTGTGAAGTTTGATGGATTGCTTAGTGAGATGGTGTATGTCGCGGTTTCGCAGGGCGGTATTACTGCGCTTGTTTGTGTTGATGTTAGGTTTATGTTGTCTGGGATGCTGACGATTATCTCTTGCGGCAGCTCAAGTTCTATCTCTCCGTCTGTGAAATAGACTGAAAGAGGGTAGCTTCCTGGTTTTGCTGCGCAGGGTATGTTGTAGTATGTGTTTATTGTTGTGTACTGTCCTGGAAGCAGTCCAAAATTGATGTTTGAGAATGTTACGTAATCGCTTCCGGCTCCGTCAACACTTATGCTGTACGCTGCTTGTTCTTGTCCTGAGTTTTGTATTGTTATGTTTCTTGCTGTTGCTGTGCATGGCTCCAGGTTTATTGTTGTGTCTCCGAATGCTAGAAATTCAGCGCTGGCGCTTGGTAGAAGTAATGCGATTAATAAAAAAATGATTGTTGTTCTCTGCATGGTTCCTCTGGAATTATTAGTAGTATGTCTCGGCGTCTTCTTTGTTGCGTAGGTGCGCAATGCCGATTATTATGCCGAGGATGACAAGCAGAACTACTAGCACTATCAGTATTGTCTCGAATATTGCTCGTGCGCTTGATTTTGTTTGCTGCACGGTTGTTGTTAGTGTTAGTTCTTGTACTGTATCGCCTGAGGATACTGTCGCTGTTAGTGAGTGCGCTCCTTGTGGTGTGTCTTTGCTTACTTGTACGTTTGCAAAGACGGTTTGTGTCTGTCCTGCAGGTACTACTAGTGTGCTTGTTGGTGTTATTGTTATTGTTGCCCAGTCTGCGCTTGGGATTGTTACAATGAATGTCTTGCTTGTTCTGCCTGCGTTTGTAACGGTGATTGGGAATGTTGCGGTTTGTCCTGCTATTACGTTTTGCATTTGGTTTCCTAGTGTGATTGTTGTTTTTGGCGTGTCTTCTTTGCAGGTTTCGTCTTCTAGTACTGTGATTGTTTCTTTTTCTGTTACTTTGTACTTTCTTTGTGAGTACTCTACTTCTATGTCTACGTCATAGTTTCCTGATTTCGCGCATTTTGGTATTCTTAGGAATATTTCTTCTGTTTCTTCTTCTTCATCGCCGTTGTCTATTTCGTCGATGTATTCTGTTGAGCTTATTCCTAGTCCTGGTATGTTTACTGTTACTCTGACATCGTTTTGTTCTTTTTCTCCCTTGTTTTCTACTCTTACTGTTGTTAGCAATGCGCTTCCTGATCTTACTGCGTTTGCTGGGTTGAATACGACGTCTGTTATTTTTAGTGAGTTTCTTGGAACGTCAAGTTTTAGGTTGTAGTTTGCTGTTAGTTCGTCGTTGTATCTGTCTGAGATTATGACTCTTAGTTTGTAGTCGTCTTTGTCTACGTCATCTGGGATTAGTATGTTTAGTTTTTTTACGTATGTGACGTTTTCTTCTGCGTCAAATACTGTTGTTTTGTCTTCGATATCGTCTATGTCGCTGTATTCGTATCCTGAGATGAATACTCTTACTTCTGCGTCGTTTATGTCTTCTAGTGCTGTGAATCTTACTCTTACTTCGTAGTCTTCTCCTCTTTCTAATGATAGTCTGTTTATTGTGGTTTCTTGCAATATTGTGTCGTCAACCTGTACCTCTTCTAGAACTGCGGGCAGTGCTGAGACTGCACTAATGACTGCTAGGAATATGGCCAATATGGTTATTATTTTGATTTTGTTCATTCTTAACCCCCCGATGTCGCAGAACACGGTTCTGCTATTAATGTTTTTCTATGCTAGAGTAGTTTTACTCAAGCACCACCTACTAGTAACACTATATAAAGCTTGCGTAATTATTCTATTATTAGCTCTCTGTGTTTTACTCGGTGTAGTGAGTTGCTGTCAATCATTATTTTCGCGTAGTATGTGCCTGGCTGGACGTCTTCTGGTAGCTCTACATAAACTGTTTTGCTGATTTTTTTGCCTCTTGTCAGGTCCATTGGGCCTGCTGAGGCTCTTATTGCAAGGTCTTGTATTATTACCGTAGCTTTTACGTTTTCCAGTTTCTCGTGTCCATTGTTTTTGAATGTGATTGTGATTGGTATTTGCTCTCCGGCAATTGCACTGTCTGGCAGTCTTATTGTGTTTATGTGTACACTCAGTCCGTCCTCATCGGAGTCTGTTTCTGGTTGTGTTGGTGTTCCTGTTTGTACCACGTGCAAGAAAAAGCTTTCTGGTACTCTGTTGCAGGTTAGTGTTATTATTTCACTTCCTACATAGTATGGGTTTAGTTTGAATATTCTTAAGTCTGAGTTAACAAATGCCAGTTCATAATGGTCTGAGGTTGTTGCTATATTGAATTCTAAGTAGTCATCGTCTGGGTCTGAACATTTTGAGAATACATCTCTTTGTATTATTGTGCCGGAGGGGCTTGCTTTTGAGATTGTAACGTCTGGCAGGTCTTCCCATACTGCATCTGCGTTTGTTGGAAACCCTCCGGGTGGTACTGGTATTGTTGGTGGAGGTATTGGTGGTGGAGGCATTGTTGTTCCTGGAGTGGTGTCTGTCGGTGTTGTTGTTGGCGGAGTCTCTTGTGGTGGTTCATATGTGGGTGTTGTGGAGTCTGTTGCTTCATCTATTATCTCTGCAGTTCCTCCGTTTAATGCTCCTAAGCTGCTGGCCAGTCCTCCGAAAAATGCCCCTATACCGCTTGCTATTCCTCCAAATGTTGAGCCAAGGCCTGTTGCAACTCCTCCCTGTGTTGTTCCTACTCCTGTTGCTATTCCGCCTGGCACCTGCGCTGTTATTGCTGGCGCTAGAAGCATGGCTGCAATTAATAGCAATGATGTAATTGACAACAGTTTTGTAGTTTTCATGGAATCACGATTACTCAATCTTTAGGCTGTTCAGTAGGCGTTGCACCGTCTGCAGGCTTTGCACCCTCAGCAGGCGCTGCACCTTCAGTAGGCGTTGCACCGTCTGCAGGCTTTGCACCCTCAGCAGGTTTGTCTTTGTCAGCAGGGTTCTCAGCTTTTGGTTTTTCAGCAGGTATCGCATATAACAATGCGTTGACAATTCTGCCATTTTTTCCAAAAAAGTCATGTTCGTCCGCTGTTACTGTTAACATTCCGTCTGTTAGTATTCCTTGCGGGAAATACTTTGCTACTTCTGAGATTCGACCGTGTGGTATTCTTACTGTCTCTCTCCAAAGGAAGTCATTATATGAGTCGAATCGTTCTTGTGTCCAGTTTCTTTGTGGCAAGGTCTGTCCTGGGAAGCTTGAAGCTTGTGCTTTTGCCAGTAGCTCATCAAGCGATACCCCTAATGCTTCAGTCATCTCTTTCAAATCTCCATTCAATCTTTGTCGCCTCTCTGGTTCAAGGAAGTACCATTCCATGTTTTCTCCCTGTCTTACTGCAAATACATAGAATACTTCTACTGGGTTTTCTTTTAGGTAAGCATCTCTTGCTTTTTCTGCTTCAGTGAATATGTCTTGGTGTGTTCCTTTTGCTCGCTTTAATATTTTTGCAAGCGCGGGTAATTCTTCCTTTTCTATTTTTCCGTCTTTTAGAAGTGCGTCAAAGTCTTTTTTCAGTTCTTCTTTTTGTTTTTCAGGGGTTAACGCAGCATATCTTGCATCGTCTGCACGTGTTTGTTTTATTTCATTTCTTATTTGTTCTCTCATTGTCGGCTGGTTTGTGTAGCATCCTGGCGCAAATAAAAGTTCTATTCCTGCTGCAGTTAACGCGCCTGCTCTTGCTGCTTTGTAAACAAAATCTTTTGCTTTTTGTACATATTTCATTTTTTCCATTCCCCCATTACATTGATGCTATACTCACTTCGGAGTAGCACCAATATTTAAATTTTTTCTTAAAATCTTAAATAAAATTCTAATGATAACTCAAACTTTCCGCCGTCTTTGCTGCTGTCTCCATTTACTGGATCTCGAGTGTTTACTCTTTCAAACACATATCTGCCGTCAAGTCTTGTTCCTACATAGCGTCCGTGTTCGACTTCAAATCTGATGCCGTTTGCAAATCCTGGCGTGTTTGTTGACCTTGCAACAAGGTCGCTGCTGGAGTTTGATTCACCATATGATGTGTAAGGTGTCATTCTTATCAAAAATCCTTTTGCGTGTATGTTTCCTTGTTCGTCTTTGGAATAATCGTACCCGTTGAACACTATTGGCAGTGCACCTTCTATTCCGAATGCGTTTGAGTCCTGAAGTCTTGACATTCTGTCCTTTCTCCAGAAACCTTGTAGCATTGCATAGATGGATTTTTCTAGATCTTCGCCTGCGTAATATTGGTCAAAGCTTCCTGACGAGGTGTAATTTTTCTTTTCTCCATTTCCCCATATCAAATAGCTTGCGTCGCCCTCTACAAAAAAGGTTTCAAAGCCCCCTCTTTCGTTGAAACCGCTCAATAGTCTGTAACTGCAGGGTCCATTTCCGTATAAGAATGACGTTGATGCTCTGAATCTGTTTAATGCCAGGCCTACTTGTACGCCTAAGAGCGCCCTGTCTGCCACTCCGTCTTTTAGCGCTACGCTTAACCTGTTCACTTCGTATCCGCCTTGTAGTTTTGCGAACAGTTCTGCTTGTTCTGT
>JAHWHB010000069.1 GCA_019323575.1 Candidatus Woesearchaeota archaeon | reverse complement strand
TAAAAATAAGGCTCAAAAGAATCAAGAACACAAACCTGTTTGCCATCAACTGTTCTGCCAAATAACCTGATAACCGGCTTGCTGTCTTTCACAACATAATCAATGTCTGTGGGATAAAAACTGGTTTTCACGAGAATAAAGCTTATTCTTTAGGTTTTAAATGTTGTGGAACAATAGAATTAACCAAGTCGATAAGAGCATGAATATTTGACTGTTTTTCACCGCCAATCTGCGAACCCTTGGCGCGCTGTATGTCAATAGGCGTGCTACTAATCAAAGCAAAAGGAAGCTGTTCACCATCATAAACCTCACGAACCAATGCTAGCAACCTATAACCAAGACCATCACCATAACCCCTCAAATGCAAATCACTAATAACAGCCCGAACAGAAGGAACCTCCTTCAGAGCGTCATCGATGTTCCCGGCAGGAACAGCAGAAAAACCAGCCTTTTTCACAGCCAGGCAGACCAATTCAAGATAACCCTTAGTATCATCAACACACAAAACCCTTGGCTTGTCAGAAGCATACTTGCGCATGATGCCCTGCAAAGTAAAAAGCGGAGTAGGATTCTGCCAAACCTCATCAACACCAATACTCCTATAATCAGAACGCTTATAATCCGCGCCGCCAGTAATCAAAACCTTAGAACCAGGAAAATCCCTGGCAAAAGGAAGAAAACCAGAGCTAACAATCAACAGCCTGGCATCATTAACATACGGAAGAGCATCTTCAGAACGACCAAAAGCCTTGCAAGAAATACCAATCCGCTCAGCCAGATCTGGATACATCTCTTGCAAACTCTCGCTCCTACAAACCGCCAAAATCTGAGGTTTATCGTCCATAAAACAGACGACAAAGACCCTCCTTTTTAAAACTATCGACGAAAAAAAAGAATAATACGATAAATTTTTAAACGAATAAAAGATATCAGAAAACATGATAAAAGAGGTCATAACACCAGCACAAAGATGTCCTAAATGCAAAAAACTAACACTAACATTCGACCCTGAAAACAACAGAATAACCTGCAGTTCCTGCGGTTATGAAGCGAGGATGAGAACATGAGCGAAATCCACAAAGCACAAAGAATAGGAGTATTCGTAGACGTGCAAAACCTGTATTATTCAGCAAGATTCGTATACAACGCGCACGTAAACTTCAAAACAATACTACAAGACGCAGTAAAAGGAAGAACACTAATCAGAGCACTAGCATACGTCATAAAAACAGAAGACATAAAAAAAGAAAAATTCTTCGAAGCACTAGGACACATGGGCTTTGAGGTAAGGGCCAAGGACCTCCAAATATTCTACGGAGGGGCAAAAAAAGGAGACTGGGACATCGGCATAGCAATGGACGCAATAGAACTAGCACCAAGACTCGACACAATAATACTAGTAAGCGGAGACGGAGACTTCGTACCACTAGTAGAACACCTAAGAAGAGCACTAGGGTGCAGAGTAGAAGTAGCAGCATTCGGAAAAAGCGCAAGCGCAAAACTAAAAGAAGCAGCAGACGACTTTCTAGATTTAGACAAAAACACAAAAAGATACCTAATCAAACCAGCAGCAAAAAAACCAGTAAACAAAGAAGTAGACACACACGCAATGGGGGCAAAATAATGGAAATAAACCAGGAAAACTTTGAAAAAGAAGTACTAAAAAGCGACAAACCAGTAGTAGTAGATTATTGGGCGCCATGGTGCGGGCCGTGCAAAATGATAGCACCAATATTCGAAAAGCTGTCAGCAGAGATAACAACAGCAAAGTTCGGAAAAATAGACGTAGACCAGAACACAAGCCTAGCACAACAGCAAGGAATAATGGGAATACCCTGCATAGTCATCTACAAAAACGGAGAAGAAGCAGAAAGAATAACAGGCTACCAGACAGAAGCACAACTAAGACAAAAAATAATGAGCGTGCTCGAATAATGCTGACAATAATAAACTTCAAAGCATACAGGAATTCTACAGGAGCAAACGCCATAAAACTAGCAAAAATATGCTCTAAATTCAAAAATGTCGCAATAGCAGTACAGCCAGCAGACATACACGCAACAGCACGATGCAAACTACCAGTACTCGCACAACACGTAGACTTAATAGAATACGGAGCAAAAACAGGATGGATACTCCCAGAAAGCTGCCAGCAAATGGGAGCAATAGGAAGCCTGGTAAATCATTCTGAACACAGAATACCAATGCAGCAGATAAAGAAAACAATAGAACGGCTGAGAAAACTCAAAATGATATCAATAGCGTGCGCAGCAACACCAAAAGAAGCGGTTCAGATTGCAAAGTTCAAGCCGGACGTCATTGCAATAGAACCGCCAGAACTAATCGGAGGAAACATATCAGTATCAGAAGCAAAGCCCGAAGTAATAACGAAAACAACACACAAAATCAAAACACCAGTACTCTGCGGAGCAGGCGTGCATACAAGAAAAGACGTTCAACATGCCATAAAACTAGGCGCAAAAGGAATACTCGTAGCGCACGCAATAACAAACGCCAAAAACCCAGGAAAAGCGCTCAAAGAACTGGTCAACCTGAAATAATTCTATAAAACACAGGCGCAGAAAGATAGACCTCAAGCAGAGCAGCCAAAAACACCAAAAGCAAACCGATAATCAGCAGAAACAAATCATTCTTCAAAACATTCCTAAAAGCACTGCTTGAAAGCCTCTCATGAATCAAAGCACGAGACAAAGAAGCACCAGCCATAGCAGTCAAAACAAAACCAGCACTCTCAGGAATCATATGCACTAGAGAGACAACAGAAAGCATGTAAGGAGAGGCAAAACGAGAAAAAATCTCAACAACAAACGCAGCAAAAAAAGACGCGTTATAAACAATCAGGAAAACAGCGCCAGCACCATAAAAAACAGAAAGCACAAAACCAATAATCAAAAACCAAACATTATGAGAAAACAAAGCAATAACCCTAGTCATATCAGGAACAAACTGCTCAGAAGAAAAACCAGAAACAAGCTCCTCATGCAGGTTGCCCTGCTCCAACTGAACCATCTGATACGACAAAGAAGCAGGATCAACAAAACCAAGAACCAAAAAACCAGCAAGCAAGCCAAGAAAAGCACCAAAAAAACACCTCAAAATAACCTTATGACGCTTAAAAAAATGAGAGATGCCCTTGCTCTCAAGCTTCTCCTCAACAACAATCAAATGGTGCAGGCTGGGAAGCAACAGAATAGTCAACAACAAAGCAACAGAAAGGCTCTGACCAGGAAAAAACAACCTCATAACAGCATAAGCAACAAAAACATAAACACCGCTAAGTACAAAAACAAACGGGAAATGACGAAGAACAAACTGCCTGTCAATAAGCTGTTCAAGCACCACCTTTAAAGTAACCTTCCCAGTCTATGCCGTCATCCTTAGGCTTCCTCTTACTGTAAGCATAAACACCCAAGCCCACAACAAGAGCCAAGGCAAGCAGCAAAGCAAACCACTTAACAGAAGAGCCAAGATCAAACACACCAGTAGCCTTAGGAGCAAGCTGAGCATCACGAGGCTCAACAGGAGGCAGGGGCTCATACTCCGGCTCAGGAATAACAGGCTCCTCAGTAGTCAACTCACTACTAGAAGCCTCCCCATCATCAGACTCAGGAGAGCCAGCCTCTTCCTTAGGTTTAACATAACCAGCACCGCCGCTCCAAGAAGAATCATAACCATGACTGCCATCATTGCTGCTGCCGCTCTGAGCGCTATAAACAGACAGAGTGGCCTGGGCACGATAAGTGTGGCCAGAATCCACAAACTCAGCACTAATCACATAAGTGCCGGCAGCAGGAGCAATAAACGTCCTGCTATAATCATCACCGCTCAACTCAACATTAAAGTCACCATCAGGAGTCCTTACAAGCACGCTGTCAACATCAAGAGAGCCCTCAGCAGTCAAAGTACCAGAAGCAG
>JAHWHB010000068.1 GCA_019323575.1 Candidatus Woesearchaeota archaeon | reverse complement strand
TTTGTAACGTTAAAGGACTTTGGCACTTTCAAGTCTTCAATGGTCAACAAGTGCTGGTAGTCCTGTTCAATAGCCTGAAGCTTCTGAACTAGGAATGAAGCGTTAGGCTCGTCAATGTAAATCTGCTCCAAAACACCAAGAGCGGAAATAGTCCTTACAAAGCAAGGCTTAACAGTGTTAAAGTAGCTCTTTGAGCCAACAACAATACCGCTCTGAGGAGTGCCGTTGAACAAAGAACCATTGTAAACAGCAATCAAACAATCAGTAGAATCATCCAACTCGTCAAGCATCGTATCAACAAGCTCCTGCTCTTTAGTAGTGTGAGGGTCAGTGGCCTGAAGCTCAGTTTCCAAAGTAGTAGTCAAGTCACACAACATATCCTGACAACCAGTAAGAATACCATTAACCTCGAAAAAGTCAGCCCTGACACAATTATTATAACCAATCACATCAGAACCAGTAGGACCAAAAAGAAGCCAGCGATCCTCCTGCAAACACGTCAAAGAATTATCCAAAGTAACAGCACCAGTAACAGTCTGAGTAATGTTACCAGTAATATTACCAGTCATGTTCTGCTGTGCAGCAACACTTACACTAAGCAAAACCAAAATTAAAAGGATTTTTTTCATTTTTAATCACCTCAAGTGGGCTGGCAGACAGTCGCAATATCACATGTTACAGAACCGTCTGTCAAGCCAAGCAACTGATTACGATAAGCAAGACACTTGCAGTCAAAAGCCTGCCTGTAATCTCCAGTACCAATACAAGTTTCAGCAGCACCTAGATAGCTCTTAGCACCATCCAATTCAGTCTGAGTGCGGCCAAAAGCACTGGGATTTTTCTCCATAGCATAGATTAACAAATTAATCAACTGGTCAATCTCATTCAACTTACCATACGGATCATAATTAGCAGGAATCCAGAACGAAACAGGCTGGGAACTGCAATTAAAGTTAGTCAACTGAATCTCAATAGTCTTAATCTCCAACTGGAACAACATATCCTTAATGATGTGCAACAAATCCTGAACCTTAGAGAACAACAAATTATGACCCACAGCAAGGTCGAACAAAACAAAATTAGAATCCTTCATACAAGTACAAGTAGAATAATCACAAGCGCCAGGACAATTAGCATCAGCACCAACATCGCACTCCTCGCCAGCTTCGAGAGCGCCGTTGCCACAAACAGGAGCTGGCTGAGCGTAAACAAACACAGCTAACAACAAAACCATCACCAAAACAATCAATCGCCTCATTTTAAATCACCTCAGTATAACCTGACATTTAAATTTTTCCTCCTTTCAAGGACTTAATCATCTTCTCAAGCTGATCATAAGACTTCTCCAAATCAGCAAGCTCAGAAGACATCTTATCAATATGCTCATTCTTAACCTCAGGTTCAGGAAGCTTAGGAATAACAACAGGCTTTTTCTCAGGCTGCGGCTTCTCAGAAACCTTTTGAACTGTTTCCACTGGCTTCTTAGGCTCTGCCTTTCTTCTAGACATAACCATATACGCAAGCAAAGCAAGAATCAAAACAAACAGGCAAGCACTAGCAATAGTAATAAGAGAACCCTTGCGCGCAGTCACTATCTTCGCTTCAGGCTTCTTCTCAGCCTTCTGAACACAAGCACCATTAACCATCTCATAACCAGGACTGCACTGGGGTTGAACAGGAACTTCCTGTTGAGCAGGAGTTGGCGCAGCAGGGGGCTGAGTCATTTCAACCTTTGACTTAACACAACGACCACCCACCAGCTCATAAGGCGCGACACAACTCAAAACCTTGCAATAAGGAGCGCACTGAGAAAGCTCAGGATTATGGCAGCACTCAGTCATATTCTCAGAACAACAAGAATACTCAGCATAAACAGAACCCTCACGGTAGCCATACGCCTGACAACAAGCAAAAGGACGCTGGAACTCTATAAAATTATTACTTCCCCCGCTGCTTCCACCACCAGGCGGAGGAGGCGGAGTTGGATGACAGACACAATTAATACAAGTCTCGCCAGCAGGACAGTCAGGCAAGCCGGGCTCGCCACACTGCTCGCCAGGCTTAATCTTACCATCACCGCAATAAAGCAGAACATCACAAGAACCATTAACAGTAAGATACAAACTATCATTCTCAATCAACTGATTATAAGCACAACACTTGGCCTGAGCAGACCTCAAATAATTACCCGCAGCAAGATAAGCATCAGCAATACCCTGCAACGTACTCGCATTACTATACTGCCTGTCAGAAACATTCAGCATCTGCCTAAAAGAAGAATCGGAAAGCTTAAACAACAAATACTTGTTAAAAGCATCAATCTCATTCTCCTTACCATAAGGATGCATACTGGCAATAGACATAAACAAGCCAGGGGGAGTCTGACAAGCACTGCCATTAGGAGGACTAACATAAGCCTGCCTTAACCCATACTGAATAACCTTCAACTCATCCTGCATCACAGCATCCTTGGAAATATGAGCCAAGTCCTGAGCCTTAGAAAACAACAAGTTATGACCAGAATACAAATCAACCAAAACCTGATCAACCTCTTTCATACAAGTACAAGTATTTTGATCACACATACCTGGACAGGCGGCATCCAAACCATTATCACACTCCTCGCCAGGATCAAGAGCGCCAGAGCCGCACTGAGCGTAAACAAAAGGAAGAATAATCAATACTGTGACCAAAACCAGTAATCGCCTCATTTTTAACAGTATTCAGAAAGAGAGCTATTTAAAGGTTTTCCTAGAAAGATTAATATACTTATTATACATTGTATAATATTATGGAAACAATATGCGGAACAACCAAAAGATGGGGAAACTCGCTGGCGGTAATAATACCAAGCGAAAAAGTGCAGGAATTAGAATTAAAACCAAACGAGCACATTGATTTGCTTGTATTGCCCTCCCCTGAAAGAACCAAACAACTCCTTAAAAAACTAACATTCAAAAAAACAACGCAAGAACTCAAAGACGAGGCGCGCAAAGACTTATGGTAGATAAAGTCTACTTCTTTGACAGCTATGCAATCATCGAGCTGATAAGAGGCAATCCCAATTACGTGCCGTATGGTGAGTGCAGGATGGCTACAACAGCATTGAACCTGATAGAAGTACATTACATCCTGCTACGAGAACACGACCTAAAAACAGCCGATGCATTCCTAAAAGCATTGACAAAAACAGCAATTCCATTCGAACAGTTTATATCCCGGGCAAACACAATGAAACTTCAACTTAACAAAAGAAACATTTCAGCAGCGGATTGCGTGGGCTATATTACTGCTGCTTCTCTTGGGATCAAATTTCTGACAGGAGACAAAGAATTCGAGAATCTTGAAAACGTTGAATTTGTAAAATAATTCTTAAAAAAAAATAAACCCCTCCTTTAGGAGGGGCCAAGGATTGCCTTCATTGCGCGTAAGCGCGTTGGGGGTGGTATGAATGAAGGCAAGAGAACCTAATGGATAATCTCAATCCCGAGCTCGTCAGAAACCTGATGAGCAACAATGGCGTGCCTATCAGGAGTCGCCTTACCAATAATCGCAGAGCTCTTAACTCCAGTAATAATAGTCATAATCATCAGCTTCCCTTTCATATCATCAGAGACACGAGCGCCCCAGATCACGTTGGCATCCTCGTCCATCTCTCCGGTAACAAGCTCACCAACACGGTTAATCTCCTCAAGAGTCAGGTCAGGGCCGCCCCAAACATGAATCAGAGCGCCGGTCGCTCCATTATAATTAATGTCAAGCAACGGGTTCTCCAAAGCACCCTTAACAGCCTCTTCAACCCTATTGGTGGTGTCAGAGCTGCCCACACCGATGGCAGCCACACCACCATTAGTCATAATTGCTTTCACATCAGCAAAGTCAAGATTAACCAAGGAGGGAACGGCAATAGTCTCAACAATGCCCTTAATCATAGTGGCAACAAGCTCGTTAGCAACAGCAAAAGCCTGTTGAACAGGAAGATTGCCTGCAATCTGAACAAGACGATTGTTATCAATAACAATCACAGTATCAGAAGCCTTTCGAAGCATCTCCAATCCGTGCTCTGCCTTCTCAATACGAGCGCGCTCAATCATAAAAGGCATAGTAACAGTGCCAATGACAATAGCGCCCATGTCCTTGCAAAGCTGAGCAACAACAGGAGCAGAACCAGTACCAGTACCGCCTCCCATTCCGGCACAGACAAAGACCATGTCAGAGCCTTTCAAAACATTCTTCAACTCGTTAATAGACTCCTGAGCAGCTTCTGCACCCTTCTGCGGGAAACCGCCACAGCCAAGCCCTCTAGTGCACTCGTTGCCAATAGTGAACTTTTTGTCAGCTTCACTAATCTTCAAGTGCTGTTGATCAGTATTAATCGCGATAATCTCAGCGCCCTTAATTCCGCGCTTGTACAGCCAGGTAACCATGTTGTTGCCTGCGCCACCGCAGCCAATCACTCTAATGTTGGCCTGGCCTACGGCAAGACCACTAAATGTTTCGTTTTGTTTTGCATTTTCAACCAAAATATCCATTTCATATCCCCCCTTTCGGTGTGTTTTTTTTACTACCCCCAAGTTTAACCTAAAGATTAAATATTGGGAGCGATAACTGCTATCCAGAAGGTGTTGTGATCGCGCCAACGAAGCAACATCTATTCAAGAACTCAAAAACAAAAGTTTTAATCGTTCGCCAAAACGATTTTAAAACACTACTTTGCGCCAACAAAGTATGTGTAATAATTTTTATTTCACTTCTAAAGCATTTATAAATATTCTTGTGCGATAAAATAGATGTTACAGTATTAAACCTTTACTTCGGATGGAAATATAGACGATGTAGTACTACAAAAAGGACTGTCACCACTCAAGTGTAGAACTCGTATTTTCGTCACTTAAACAGACTACTTCTGAAGCCTGCGAATAAACTTCTTAACAGCTTCCTTACCTTTCTTAATGGCCTTCTGCACGTGCTCGCCATACCATTCCATATAAGCAGCAAGATCCTTAACGCGATTACCCCACGCATCAATATAAATCAAATCCTCAAGAGTAAAACGCAAAGGAACAGGCACTTTTTCATCAGCATAACCAATAGGAACAATGGCCTGCACCATCACACTGTCAGGAATCTCAAGCAAACGCCTAATGGCTTCCTCTTCAAAGGCACCAACCCAACAAGCACCAAGCCCCTCAGCATGAGCAGCAAGCAACATGTTCTGAACAACAGCAGCACTATTCTGAATACTAAACTTCTCACCAGAACGACCATAAAACCGCTTAGTCTTCTCAGGCTCAGTACAAACAAGAATAATAACAGGAGCAGTAGCAATCCAAAACTGCTCAACACACGCCTTTGCAATCTCATTACGCATAGCCTCATCAGTAATCAACATAAACTTCCAGTCCTGCAAGTTACCAGCACTAGGAGCATACCTTCCCGCGTCCATAATATTCCCAATCTTCTCAAACTCAACAGGAATATCCAAAAACTTACGAATACAACGCCTCGTTGCAATACATTCAAGCGTATCCATAAAAACCTCTTTTCATGATAAAAAAATAAAGGTATATAAAATTATTTCTGCAAACTCTCAGTCATGGCCTCAAGCTGCTTCAACATCTCAGTCAAATCCTGAAACTCAACATCAGCAGGAGGGACAAACAAAGACTCAGAAATCTCGGCAGGCTCGCACCTGGCATTAACCTTCTGAGCAGTATCAATAATCTCCTGTTGAGACTTAGGCTTGTACTCTTCAGCCTCAGCAGACATCTGCTTAATCTCTGAAATCTTCATAACAGACCCCTGCTTGGCCTGCCACGTGTACATCAAATCCTCAGTATAAATGCCGTGAGCATCAGCAGGCACAGTATCCATGCGCATCTTACTTCCCTTCATGTAAATAGTAGTAGTCTGGCCGGCCTGCTCAGAAACACACTTAACAGGCTTGCCAAGCTGAACAGCACGAGAGATATCCAAAACATCAGACTCGAGCTCAGGCTGAGCAATAGGCTTAGAGCAAGAAACCAATAACACCATTAAAACAACAAAATACCATTTCATTTCATTCACCTCGTCCACGCTGACTAGTCGCTAACAAACGCACATCATCAACAGTATTAATATCTTCTGGTGAACGGTCCTCCCTGAGCTTAACCAAACGGGGAAAACGCAAAGCAAAACCAGAAGAATAAGTAGGAGATTTTTGAATCTCCTCATAATCAACCTCAATAACAACCTCGGGCCTAACCTTAACCTCCCTGCCCTTCTCTTCAATAATCAAAGGCGCCAACAACTCAGTCAGCTGCTCAAAACTAACGCCCTCCTCAGATTTCTCCTTGATACCAGTGCCAACACGGCCAACCTCAACAAACTCATTAGTCTCAGGATTACGAACAGCAACAACAAAAGAAGCAAGCCACTTGCCGCGCTTACCCTCACCATACTCGGCACCAACAATAACAACCTCCAAAGTATCCATAGTGGGCTTAACCTTAACACCAAAACCAACACGAGAACCAGGCTTGTAGATTCCCTCCAGATTTTTCATCATAATGCCCTCATTACCAGCAGAAAGAGAATCCTTGTAAAACTTATCAGCAGCGCTATCATCATCAGTAACAATCTGCTCAGCAACCTTAATCTCAAAAGGAATATTGACAACAACATTTTCAATAATCTTTCTCCGCTCAACAAAAGGAACCTTCAACAAACTCTTTCCATCACAAAACAAAACATCAAAAGCATTCAACTCAACAGGGAACTTCTTAGCCATATCCTCAATATCATACTTGCGCTTAATCCTCTGGCTAATACTCTGAAAAGGCAAGTATTTCTTAGAAGACAAATCAACACCAACCGCCTCAGCATCAAGCACACAATTCTGCGCCTTAACATTCTTCTCAATTCTTTTAACAACATCAGGAAACTGCGTAGTCACATCCTCCAGCCTACGAGTAAACAACTTAACCTTGTTATCAAACTTATGAACCTGCAAACGAAAACCATCATACTTAAACTCACAAGCACAAGGCGTTCCAACAACGGAGAAAGCATCTTCAATACCTTTAGCTTTCTGGAACAGCATAACCTTAACAGGCCTGCCAACCTCCAAAGAAACATCACTTAAACCAGATTCACCTTTCTCTTTAGCAAGCTTGGCAACAACACCAAAATCATTAACAACATCCAAAGCCTCCTGAACAAGATTAACAAAAGAAGAATAAACCAAACGGTCCTCATCAGACAAAACCAACTCATTCTTATCCTGATTATAAACAACCTTTGCCTTATCACCAAAAAACGCCCAAACAATAGCATCCCTTAAAGTGCCCTCGCCCAAACCAACACGCAACTCGCCAAGAATAGTGCGGATAATATACTTCGCCTCAACAGGAGAGGCGCTAGTCAACAACTCAGAAACAAACTGAACCTTCCTATCAACAGTACCCGCGCCCTCCAACTCAGCAAGCCTCTGCAAATTATCAAGAACCTTGCCAACAGTCAAAGTCTGAGAAAACAAAGTAACCTGAGACTTCTTACTGCAAAGCTCAAAAGCAACCAAGCCAAGATCACCAGTCTCCTTCCAAGTGCTCTCAATCTTATCCAAAGACGCACCAGTAGAAAGAGAAAGAGCCTTCAACAAAAGCCTAGAAGCCATACCAAGCTCCCTGCTATCCCAGCCAGGAAACACGCGACCCTGAACAAGAAGCATCACCTTATCCAAATCATCAGCAGACTTCAAAAACTCAGACAAAATAAAAGTCTTTTCCAACCTCTTTGACGTACCTTCAAGACGCTCGTACACCCCCACCAAAACAGAGTAATCCATCACAAAAACAGAAAAAACAATACTATATATGACTTACGCAGCCTTAGCAGAAGAACCATAAGAAGTGCTTGAAGGCGATGCAACCCTGCCGTAAGACGGAGAGGCAGCTCCATAAGTGGCACCGCTATAATTTCTAGCAACATTATTGGCACGGTCACCAGCAATAGCGGCTAGGTCAGAATAACCCTTTGAAGCAAAATAACCCTTCAAAGTATGCTCAACATCCAACTCAGCACCAAGAGGGTCATTAGCATACCTGCCCTTCTGAGAAGCATGCACAAGCTCATGAGCAAGAACATACTCAGTAGCACGCTGGCGGGAAACACCATACTGAGAAGCAAGCGCAGAAACCTTAACCTCAAAATCACGAGAGCCAATCAAAGCAGCCTCAGAACCATTAACAGCAAGACCAGCAACAGCCTTCTCACCAATATCACCAGTACCAATTTTGGTAATATCATAAAACTCGCGGCCCTGACTCTTCAAATGCTGATACAACTCTTTCCCCTCGCCCATCAAATACTGCTTAGCAACATCCTCAAAACAAGTATCACGACCAAAATCATAACCCCTCTTTCCAGGAGGCATCTTCCTCTCAACATCATAACGCTGACGAGCAAACCAATCATTCAAAGAATCACTCTTCTCATACATGCGCTTTTGAGTATCCAAAGAAGACTCCAAAGACTGAGACTTAGAATAAGACCTAAACCCGCCCTTGTAAATCTCAGGATCAAGAGGACTTGCTTTTTGAA
>JAHWHB010000067.1 GCA_019323575.1 Candidatus Woesearchaeota archaeon | reverse complement strand
GGCTGGCTGGCAGATTTGTTCTAATCCATACAACACTCATCTTCAGCATCATCGTCATCCGGACAATAGCCTGAACCAGGCAGCTCATCATAACCATCGCAACCACAACAGACATCACTAAAACCGGCATCAGGCCTTGCCCTTAACCAATTAGACCTATAGAAAAAATTACTCACATCCCTCATCTCAACAGCAATAGAACCGCCACGAACCGTCCTAATCCTGTTAAACCTATAAGCATCAACAGCAAGCATAGCAAGCTCAGCAAGAGTCTTACCCTGAGAAACATAAGCATCAGCATCCCGTCTAAAACAAGAGGCAACTCTGGCAATAGTTCTTAGCCCGCCCCTGATTAAGCCCTCTTCAGAAATAGCCCGGATTCCATAGTCAGAACAATGCTCCTCATTATACTTTGTCCCGTGAGGACATTTGCGCTTTGAAACATAATCCTGGTAAAAACGTATAGCACCTGTAGCAACTTTCTCTAACATTATAAATCCCCCATCACCTCTCAAAAAACACTCAAAATGACCTTTTAATAAATATTTGCATTACCTTTATAAACACCCTTTTCTCAATTAAATAAATGCAAAAGAGCGTGATAGAAAAACTAGTACCCGACACATCAGTAATAATCCAAGGACTAATCAGCGAACAGATAGCACAAGGAGAACTACAAGTAAAAGAAATAGTATTGCACGAAGCAGTACTCGCAGAGCTAGAACACCAGGCAAACGAAAACAAATCATCAGGATACCTAGGACTAGACGAAGTAAAAAGACTGCACGAAATGGCAGACAAGAAAAAACTCACACTCAGATTCTCAGGAAAAAGACCACTAGCAAGCGAAATAAAATACGCAAGACTAGGAGAAATAGACTCAATGATAAGACAACTCACATACGAAGAAGACGCAACACTCATAACAGCAGACAAAGTGCAGGCAAGAGTAGCAGAAGCAAGAGGAATAAAAACAATCTACATACAACCAAAAGAATACTGCCCAAAAATCCTCAAAATAGACTCCTTTTTCGACGAAACAACAATGAGCGCACACCTAAGAGAAAACGTGCTGCCAATGGCAAAAAAAGGAGCGCCAGGAAACTGGAAATTCGAGCCAATAACAAAAAAACCACTAACAGCAGAAGAAATCAAAGAAATCTCAAAAGAACTAATAGAAGAAGCGGGATGCAGGACAGACGGCTTCCTAGAAATACAAAGAGAAGGCTCAACAATAGTACAACTAGGACTATTCAGAATAGTAATCCTAAGACCGCCATTCAGCGACAACTGGGAAATCACAGCAGTAAGACCAGTAAGAAAACTCAAAATAGCAGACTACGAAATGTCAGAAAAACTAAGAGACCGACTAGCTAAACAAGCAGAAGGAATACTAATAGCGGGCGCGCCAGGAATGGGAAAAAGCACCTTCGCACAAGCACTAGTAGAACAATACGCAGAACAAGGCAAAATAGTAAAAACAGTAGAAGCACCAAGAGACTTGGTACTGCCGGACACGATAACACAACTATCATACTCAAGAAGCTCACCAGAAGAAGTAAGAGACGTCCTGTTGCTATCAAGGCCGGATTATTCCTTATTCGACGAAATGAGAAACGTACCAGACTTCCTAGTATTCTCAGACATGAGACTCGCAGGAGTAGGAATGGTAGGAGTAGTCCACGGCACAACATCACTCGACGCAATACAAAGATTCATAGGAAAAATAGATTTGGGAGTCATACCACATGTAGTAGACACAGTAGTATTCATCAAAGACGGCAGAGTAGACCAAGTACTATCAATCAAAATGGTAGTCAAAGTACCATCAGGGATGACAGAAGCAGATTTGGCAAGACCAACAGTAGTAATCAGCAACTTCGAAACAGGAAAACCAGTAGCAGAAATATACTCATACGGAGAGGAAACCGTGGTAGTTCCGGTAACTGAAGAAAAAAGCACAGGAGCAAAAGCACTAGCAGAAAAACAACTCCAAAGAACATTCCAAAGATACAGCGAAGACGTAAAAGTCGAACTAGCAGGAGACAACAGAGCCACAGTCTATGTACCTGAGAAATACATCCCAGCAATAATAGGAAGAGAAGGAAAAAACATCCAAGAACTAGAAAAACAACTAGGAATAGGACTAGACATCAGAGCGCTAGGAGCACAACCCAAAAAAATGGGCAAAGAAATACCTTATCGGGTATCAGGAAGCAGCAAACACGTAGAGTTCTTGCTCGGAGATGAATACTCAGGCAGAGACGTAGATATTTACTTAAATGAAGAATACCTAGCAACCTTTGCAGTAAGCAAAAAAGGAGTAGTCAGAATCAAAAAATCCAACAAGTACGGAAAAATAGTCATAGACGCACTAGACCAAGGAGAAAAAATCAGCTTCACAAAAGCGTAAAATGCTAGACATAAACTACATAAGACAATACCCAGACCTGGTAAGAGAGAATCTCAGGAAAAGACAGACACCAGAATATCTAACATATCTCGATGCAGTGCTAAAAAACGACGAACTATGGAGAGGACTAAAAACAAAAGTAGACCAAGCAAGAGCAAGAAGAAACAAAATCTCCCAAGAAATCAATGAAGCAAAAAAAGCAGGAAAAGACGCAGACAAACTCATCAAAGAAGCAGCAGACATACCAAAAATAATCGCACAAGCAGAAAAAGAACTAAACGAACTCCAAGACAAAATCAAAGCCTGCCTAATGAAAATACCAAATCTGCTGCATGAAAGCGTTCCTTATGGCAAAGACGACACAGAAAACGCCGTAGTCAAAACAATAGGCAAAAAACCAACATTCAAGTTCGCACCAATAAGCCACGTAGACATAATAGAAAAAAACAAATGGGCAGACCTGGAAAGAGCAGCAAAAATCTCAGGAGCAAGATGGTACTTCCTAAAAGGAGACCTAGCAATACTAGACATGGCACTATCACGCTACGCACTAGACTTCATGCGAAAAAAAGGATACACACCAATCATACCACCACACATGATAACAAAACAAGCATACGAAGGAGTGGTAAGCCTAGAAGACTTTGAAACAGTCATGTACAAAATAGAAGGAGAAGACCTTTATGCGATAGCAACATCAGAACACCCGTTAGTAAGCCAGTACATGGACGAAGTACTAGAAGAACTACCAATCAAACTAGCAGGATACTCAACAAATTTCAGAAAAGAAGCAGGAGCACATGGAAAAGACACAAAAGGAATATTCAGAGTACACCAGTTCAACAAAGTAGAACAAATAATAATATGCAAACAAGAAGAATCATGGCACTTCCATGAAGAGCTGCTCAAAAACGTAGTAGAGTTTTTTG
>JAHWHB010000066.1 GCA_019323575.1 Candidatus Woesearchaeota archaeon | reverse complement strand
TTGATATTCATTCTTTTAAAGAATTGAAGTTTTAGATCAGGACTGCGTTGACTGTTCCGTCTTGTCCTGGCTTGCTTGTTACTTTTGCTGTGCCTGCTTCTGTTGTTATTATTGCGCCTTTTACTATTATGTTTCTTCTTACGAAGTGCCTGTTTGCAGGGCATTCTGCTACTGTTTTGATTTCTGTTTTTGTGTATTTTTTTGTTTTTGGATCGAGAACGTTTGCGTATTGTGCTACGAGGACTTTCATTTTTCTTGCGTCGCCTTTTGTTTTGATTACTTTTACCTGTTGTTTTCCTATTTTTGTCAGGATTGGCAGTCTTCCCATTTCGTATTTTCGTCTGCCTCTTAGTGCTTTGTACCTGCCTCCTGAAGGCTTTATTCCTGTTCTTCCTCGTTGTACTACTACCATAGTTCTATTGTGGCGCTTGGAGGTATTTAAAAAACTTTCTGTGTAGAAAGGTTTATATCGCTCTTGTTATGAATAGTTTGGTATGCGCGCCTGGCTTATATTTTTGCTGATAGTTCCGTTTGTCTCTGGTTTGCTTGTTGAGAATACTGGTGTTGCCGGTTCTAATCCTGTTTTTTATGGGGAGTTTATTGTTTATGAGCGTTCTGGTTTTATTTATGCTTATGATATTAATCAGCATGTTGAGTCTGAGATTGCCAAAGGGAAAAATCCTTCTTTGTTTGGTTTTAAGGTTGTTTTTGAGACTGAAGAGGGGGATTTTGATTTGAATGATGATGGCGATAAGGATGATGTTGTTGTCCAGCTTGGTAATGTTCGCGACAAGAATGTTAAAAGCCTTGGTGTTATTGGCCATCACCCTTACATTTATTCTGATTTTGTTGTGTTTTCTACTAAGGAGTCTGAGCTTGGTGTTGATTTTTCTAATGATGGTGACCTGGATGACGATATCGTTCGCATGTACGACCTGGATAAAAAAGAGGTCATCAATCTAAAAACAATTGGTGATTTTCCTGCTATTAATCATCGTGCTTTGATTTTTATCTCAGATGAAAAGCAGGTTTATTTTGATTTGAATGCGGATGGTGACAAGCTTGATTCTATCTTGCAGGTTTACGATCAGGAGAACAGGCAGGTTTCTAACACGAAGATTGTTGGTGGGCGTCCAATTCTTGCAAAATCAAAGTATGCTGTTTTTTCTAATGGCGAGCTTGTTGTTTTTGATGCTGTTGAGCAGAAGCCTTTGCTTACTGGGATTAAGGCGTCTTCTCCTTCGATTTTTAATGATGTTGTTATTTTTGAGAGGGATGGTAATTTGTATGGTTTTTCTTTGGACTCAAAAAGATACGCAAGAATGAATGTTGTTGGTTCTCAGCCTTCTGTTTTTGAGAACATGGTTGCTTTTGTCTCTCCTGAGTCTGAGCTTGGTGATTTGAATAATAATGGAAGGGCTGATGAATTGATTGTTCGTTATGCTAAGGAAGAGGATGCTGATGGTGATGATGTCTATGATTTTGTTGATAACTGTCCTGCTGTGATTAATGTTGATCAGGTTGATTCTGATAATGACGGTGTTGGTGATGCCTGCGAGAAGGAAGGAAAAATTGTTGCTAAAGAAGCTGATGAAAAACCTGTTGAACAGTCAAACGAGTCTTCTGTTGCTTCTGAGGAAAAAGCGCTTCCTTGGTATTATTATTTGTTGATTGTTTTGTTGCTGCCTTTTGGTTATTTCGTCTGCAAGTTTGGTTATAGGTATTATAAGAAGAGGAGGAAATCATTCGGCTTTTAGAAACCTTTAAATACTCCTTGTCAGGATTTTTAGTTATAAATTTATTTTAGGGGTGTTCGAATGGAAGCAAGACCTTTAGACGCATTGAATAAAGCTCGAGATAAGAAAGTTATCGTTGAGTGCAAGAACGGCAAGCAATATCTTGGTGTGTTGCGCGCTTTTGATATTCATATCAATGTTGTGCTTGACGAGACTGAGGAGCGGGCTGAGGGCGAGGTTAAGCGTAAGCTTGGCACTGCTTTTATTCGCGGCGATACTATTGTATTAATTAGTCCAGCGTAAAAATGACAAAAGGTTATGGCGGTACAGGTTCACAGGGTAAGCGTTCTCGCGGGAAATCTCATATTCCTTGCAGGCGCTGCGGCAGAACTAGTTATCATGCTAAGAAGTCTGTTTGTTCCAGCTGTGGTTATGGAAAGTCTTCTAAGCTGAGAAGTTATACCTGGAAGAACACAAGGAAGAGAAAGTAATCAGTTGTCTTCTTCAAGTATTTTGTAAGGTTTTGCGTGCCTTCTTAGTATTGTGTTGTTTCTTATGTCGTCTTTTGTGAGCTCTCTTTTTACCACCCAGTATTCTGCTGTTTCAGAATTTCTTTGCATGTAGCCGAAATTAATCAGTTCTCTTCTTAGTAATGTGTAATCCTCAAAGTATTTCTTTATTTTTTCATTTACTTCTTGTTCTTTGTATTTTTTGTTGTCTTCAAACTCTTTTACCAAGTGTATTAGCACTGCTTGTTTCAGGAAATCATTTTTTGGAAAATTGTTGTGCTTTACGCATTTCTGGAAGAACTCTTCTGTGTCAAATGGGAATTGCACTTTTTCCATTTTAGTTGAAAAGGCTAACTATTATATATACTTATCAATGCTTTTTCTGTTATGAAATATTTTAGGTTTTCAGAACCTCTTCCTGAACTTATACTGTCGGGTAAAAAGACTTCTACTTGGCGTATTAATGATGAGAAGAATATTGTTGTTGGTGATGTTGTTCCTTTGTGGAGGAAAGACGGCAGTGAGTTTGCCAAGGCAAAAATAATTAGCGTTGATGAGGTTGAGTTTGGCAATCTTTCTGATGAAGATAAGAAGGGTCATGAAACTTTTTCTTCTGATGAAGAGATGTACTCTACTTATTCGCGTTATTATAAAATGAAAGTCACTCCAAAGACAAAAGTGAAGGTTTTCAAGTTTGTGCTTTTGGATGGCAACGCTTAAATACCCTCTTTTTAATCCGAATATTTGCGCGGCGGTGCCGGAGTGGCCAAACGGGCTGGATTTAGACTCCAGTGGCTTAGTGCCTACGCAGGTTCGAATCCTGTCCGCCGCATCTTATGTCTAAGCATCCTGTTTTTGAAGGAATAAATCCAGAAGATTTAGAGGGTCCTGTTGAGGAGTCTTCCTGGCGCAGGCCTGTTTTGATTCTTGTTGGTATTATTTTGCTTGTTTTGTTTGTCTCTTTGTCTTTTTCTGATTTCTTGCAGGGCATTGTTCATAGTGAAACTGCTAAGAACTATCAGTTGGTCTTTCCAGATGCTGTTGTGACCTTTGAAAATAATACATTAGAAGCCTTACAAAGAGAGTTTGTTGCTCATGAGGATAGGGAAATCAAGGCTTGCCTGTTTGGCAGCGTGGAAGGCACTCACTATATTATAAGCGGGGTTTTGTTTCC
>JAHWHB010000065.1 GCA_019323575.1 Candidatus Woesearchaeota archaeon | reverse complement strand
TTTCATTATGTCTGCCGGCACAAATATTATTTTCTGGCTCGGGTCTGAGCTGATGTCTGTGATTGTTGATAGTGTTCTGAGGTTGAACGCTGTTGGTTCTTTTCCGAGTATTTGTGCTGCTTTTGCCAGGCTTTCTGCTGCTTTGATTTCTCCTTCTGATTTTATGATTGTTGCTCTTCTTTCTCTTTCTGCTTCTGCTTGTTTTGCCATTGCTCTTTTCATTGTTTCTGGGAGCTCTATTTCTTGTATTTTTACTTCTATGACGTCTATTCCCCAGGGGTCTGTTGCTTTGTCTACTATTTTTTTGATTTCGTCTGCTACTTTTTCTCTTTTTGAGAGTATTACGTCAAGGTCTGCTTTTCCTACTGCGTCTCTCAGTGCAGCTCTTGCGAATTGTGATACGCCTATTTCATAGTCTTCTATTTCTAGTATTGCTTTTGACGGCTTTAGCACTCTGTAGAATATTACTGCGTTTACTTTTAATGGCACGTTGTCTGCTGTCATTGCCTCTTGTGGTTCTACGTCTACCGTGTTGACTCTGAGGTCTATTCTTTGTGTTTTGTCTATTATTGGGATTACCCATTTTAGTCCTGGGTTCATTACATCTTTGAACTTTCCGAGTCTGAAGCGGACTAGTCTTTGGTATTCGTAGACAAGTCTTAGCCCCCAGAATAGAATTAATATTACAAATACTATTATTGCATATGTTAGTACTGCCATTTTTTACCCCCTATTGTTTCTTGACTATATCTAGTTTTAAGTGTAATTCTTTTAAAAATTCTGGTGTCCATTCTTGTGGGCTTCCGTCCATTGGGTTTGTGGTTGCTTTGTCTCTTGGGAATGCTATTACTTCTCTGATGTCGTTTAGCCCGCACATTAGGGCTACCAGTCTGTCAAAGCCTAGTGCTATTCCGCCGTGTGGTGGTACTCCAAATTTGAATGCTTTTAGCAGGAAGTCAAATGTTTTTTCTACCTCTTCGTATTCTAGTCCTATTACTTTGCAGACTCTTGTTTGCGTCTCTTTATTGTGGATTCTGATGCTGCCTCCTCCTAGTTCTACTCCGTTTAGGACTACGTCGTATGCTTTTGCTCTTACCTCTCCCGGGCTTGTTTCTAGTTTGTTCATGTCTTCTTCTTTTGGGCTTGTGAATATGTGGTGTTTTGCCTGCCAGTTTCCTGTTTCTTCGTTCCACTCGTAGAGTGGGAAGTCTGTTATCCAGCAGAATTTGTATTCGTTTGTGATTAGTCCTAGTTTTTGTGCTATATGCAGTCTTACCTGTCCTAGTGCGTTTGCTGCTTTTTCGAATTGTTCTGCTGCAAAGACTAAAAGGTCATTTTCTTCTGCGTTTGTTGCTGTTGTTAGTTGTGCTTGTATGTTTTGTTGGAGGAACTTTACTATTGTTCCTTCCATTACGTTTTTGCCTGTTATTTTTATCCATGCTACTCCTGGTAGTTTGTAGAGTTTTGCTATTTCTGTTAGCTGGTCTATTTCTGTTCTTGTGAATTTTGCTCCGCCTGGTACTTTTAGGCAGAATATTTTTCCTTTTTTGTCTGCTGTTGCTTTGAATACGTTGAAGTCTGAGTGTTTTACTATGTCTGTTACGTCTATGAATTCTAGTCCGAATCTTAGGTCTGGTTTGTCGCTTCCGTACTTGCTCATTGCTTCGTGGTATGTTATTCTTGGGAATGGTGTTTGTATTTCTGTGTTTAGTGTTTTTTTGAATATTTGTTTTAGCATTCCTTCTATTATGTCTTGGACGTCTTTTTCATCTATGAAACTCATTTCTAGGTCTATTTGTGTGAATTCTGGTTGCCTGTCTGCTCTTAGGTCTTCGTCTCTCAAGCATTTTGGGAGTTGGAAGTATCTGTCAAATCCTGCTATCATTAGTAGTTGTTTGTATGTTTGCGGGCTTTCTGGTAGTGCGAAGAACTTGCCCGGGTGTACTCTGCTTGGTGTTTTGAATACTCTTGCTCCTCCTGGTGTTGTTCTTACTAGTATTGGTGTTTCTATTTCCATGAAGTTTTGGCTTGTTAGGTATTCTCTTGCTGCTTGTGCTGCTTTGTGTCTTGTTAGGAGTCTTTGCTGCATTGTTGGTCTTCTTAGGTCTAGATACCTGTGTGTTAGTCTGAGTTCTTCACTTGGCAGGTTTCTGTCGTCTATTTCGAATGGCGGCGTCTCTGCTTGGCTTAGCACTTGCAGGCTGTCTGTTAAGAGTTCTATTTCTCCTGTTTTCAGGTTTGGGTTTGTCATCCCTTCCGGTCTTAGTCTTATGTGCCCTGTTACTTGTACTACCCATTCTCTTCCCAGGTGTTGTGCTGCTTCGTGTGCTTGTTTGTTGTGAGAGGGATCTAGGACTACTTGTGTTATTCCATATCTGTCTCTTAGGTCTATGAATATTTTGCCTCCGTGGTCTCTTCTTGTGTATACCCATCCGCACAGTACTGCCTCTTTTTGGAGGTCTTTTTTTGTCAGCTCTCCGCAGGTGTGTGTTCTTTTCATTAGAATATTGCCTTTTTTGGATTGTTTATAAATTTTTGGCGAACTCTATGAGTTCTTCTGGTGTTTTTAGGATTTTGTCTGCTAGTTTTTTGTCTTTCAGCTCTCCGTGTCCCCAGCTTGCGAATATTGTTTTTGCTTTTACTTTTCTGCCTGCCTGCATGTCTTCTTCTCTGTCTCCTATTATGTAGTGTACTTCCTTGCAGTCTGTTAGTGCTTGTTCTGCCAGTTGTTCTTTTGTGTAAATTAAGTCTGGTGTGTTTCCGTATATTTTTCCGAATATGTTTCTCATTTCTAGGATTTCGAGTGCTTGTTCTGTTATGTCTGTTCTTAGTGTTGTTATGATTGATAGTGTATGGCCTTGTTGTTTTAGTTTTTCAAGTGTTTGTTTTATTCCTGGATAGAATATTTTGTTTTTCCATTCGTTTACAACGCCCAGATAGTGCAGCTGGAATAGGTTTGTCATTATGGTTGTTTGCGCTCTTTTGTCTGTTACTCCTGTGTATTTTTGTATTGCCTCTCTGTTGATGTCGTAGTGTGAGTGGTCTTTTTGGAGCTCTCTCATTTTTTCTGGTGTCATTGTTACGTCTAGTGTTTTGCATCTTCTTATTGAGGCTTCTTCTGCTACCTCTTTTTTTGCTAT
>JAHWHB010000012.1 GCA_019323575.1 Candidatus Woesearchaeota archaeon | reverse complement strand
TTATTCCTTTTTCTGCGTCCCATCCTCTTGTCTCTTTTTTTACGTCTTGTTGTTTTTGTCTTTGCACTTCGTAGTTTAGTGCTCTTTCTATTTCTTTGAATCCTGTTATGTTTTTTACTTCTACTCTTGTATATTTTTTTTCTTTGATTGAGACGTTTGCGTCTGCTTTGATTATGCATGTGTTTTGGTCAAATATTCCTAGGTATCCTAGTATGTTGAGTAGTTTTTTCATGAACTCTCTTGCTTCTGCGGGTGAGGTTAGGTCTGGTGCTGTGACTATTTCGCATAGTGGTATTCCTGATCTGTTGTAGTCTATCAAACAACTGCCTGCTTCGTGTATTAGTGCTCCTGGGTCTTCTTCTATGTGTGCTCTTTCTATTCTTACTACTTTTTTGTTTTCTAGGACTATTTGTCCGTCGCTTCCTAATGGGACTTCGTATTGTGTTATTTGGTAGTTTTTGACCAGGTCTGGGTAGAAGTATGTTTTTCTTGAGAAGATTATTTTTGGTGCTATTTTGCATCCTAGTGCGAGTGCGAGTTTTGTTCCGTATTCTAGTGCTTTTGCGTTTAGTACTGGTTTGCTTCCTGGGTGTCCCAAACAAGTCGGGCAGATTGATGTGTTTGGCTCATCTGCTTGTGTTGGGCAGCTGCAGAATAGTTTGGTGGCTGTTTTGAGCTGTACGTGTATTTCTAGTCCTATTACTATTTCGCTGTCCATGCTTTTGCTACCTGTATTATTTTTTCTTCTTTGAAGTGCGGTCCTGTTATCATCATTCCTATTGGGAGTCCGTTTGCCTCTCCGCAGGGTATTGTTATGTGCGGCAGTCCTGCTAAGTTTGGTGAGACTGTTAGCAGGTCTATCATGAAGTGTTGCAGTGGTGTTAGTTTTTTGATTTCGTCGAATGTTGGTGGCGGCATTGGTACTGTTGGTGTTATGATTACGTCTACTTGTTCGAAGGCGTTTTGGTATTCTTGTATGATTTTTGTTCTGATTTTTGCTGCTTTTGTGTAGTATTCGTCTCTGTATCCTGCCATTCTTGCGAATGTTCCCAGCAGCACTCTTCTTTTTGCCTCTTCTCCGAAGTTGTTGTTTCGTACTCTTGAGAAGTATTCGTTGTATGTTCCTGTTAGTTGTTCGCTTGCTCCGTATCTTATTCCGCAGTATTTTGCCAGGTTTGTGCTTGCTTCTGCTGGTGCTAGTGTGAAGTATGTTGGGATTCCGTAGTTCATTGATAGTGGCATTGAGATTTCTAGTTTTCTTGCCCCTTTTTGTTCTAGTTTGTATACTGCGTCTAATACTGTTTTTCTTACGTTGTTGTCTATCCCTTCTCCGTATGCCTCTTTTATGATTCCTATTTTTAGTCCGTTTATTGCTCCTGGCGCGTCTGAGTATTTTTGTACTGTTTGGTCTGATGATGTGCTGTCTTTTTCGTCTTTGCCCGATATTACTTCTAGGAGTAGTGCTGCGTCTTCTACTGTTTGCGCCATTGTTCCTATTTTGTCTAGGGAGTTTCCGTAATCGATTAGTCCGTATCGTGATACTCTTCCGTATGTCGGGCAGAGTCCCACTACGCCACAAAAGCTTGCCGGGTTGACTATGCTTCCTCCTGTGCTTTCTCCTAGTGCTATGTGTGGGAAGCTGGCTTTTTTTGTAAGTCCTGCCGCTCCGCCTGAGCTTCCGCCTGTTGTTCTTTTTTTGTCGTTTGGGTTTAGTGGTTTTTGGTATCCCTTGCCTACATTTGTACTGAATCCGCCAAATCCGAATTCATCTATGACTGTTTTTGCCAGGATTATTGCTCCTTCGTCTAGGCATTTTTGTATGACTGTTGCGTTGAATACCGGTTTGTATCCTTTTAGTATTGCTGAGCTTGCTGTTGTTTCTACGTCTTTTACGCAGATGCTGTCCTTGACTGATATTAGAACTCCGAATAGTTTCCCTTTTGCTGTTTTGTTGTTTACTTGTTCTTGCAGTTCTTTTGCTCTTGTTATTGCGTCTGCGTATGCTGTTATGTACCTGTATTCTTTGTTGATTTCTTCTGCTTCTTTTAGTGCTTTTTCTGTGTGTTCTACAAGGTTTATCTTTCCTGCTAGTGCGTCTTTTACGAATTGTTTTATCATAGTATTTTTGGTCCTTTGAAGTACTTGTCTGTTCTGTGCGGTGTTAGTGAGAGTGCTTTTTCTCTGTCTAAACATTTGCCTGGTTTGTCTTCTCGTGTTATGTTTTTGATTTCTGTTGGGTGGAAGCTCGGCTCTACATCCTCTGTTTTTACTTCTGATAGTTTTTTGAAAGCGTCTAGAATTTCCTGCATTTCTGCTGCGAATTTTTTGATTTCTTCTTCTTTGAGTTTTATTCTTGCGTTTGTTGCCACTCTTTTTACTATTTCTGGTGTGATTTCCATAGAATGTTGCTTTTTTTGCAGGATTAAAAAGTTTTGCTTATTTGCCGGTTATTTTCTTGGCTAGTTCTGCGAGTCTGCTGTCGTCTGCTCTTTTGTAGCCGTGCGAGGAAATGTATCCTTCGTATCTTTCGAAATATTTGTCAACTTTTGAGAGTATTGGCTTCCATTCATTCATTTTTGTTCCGTGCATTGGGAATAGTTTTGCGTGTGCGTGGTCTATCCCAAATCCTTCGAATATCATTCCTGTTCTTCCTACGTCCTCTAGTTTTTCATCAAGTAGTTTGGCTGTTTCTCTGCTCGCCAAAACTAATCCTGTTAAAACATCTTCCGGCAAATCAAATAGGTAGCTTGGATAGTGTTCTTTTGTTATTACTACTGAGAATCCTTCTGTGTTCGGGTGTATTGACAAAAATGCCATGTACTTGTCATTTTCCCATATTTTGTGGCAGGGCTCTTCTCCTTTTGCTATTTTGCAAAATACGCAGTCTTTCATTTTACTCTTTCTTAAACAGTTTCATTATGTCTGCCGGCACAAATATTATTTTCTGGCTCGGGTCTGAGCTGATGTCTGTGATTGTTGATAGTGTTCTGAGGTTGAACGCTGTTGGTTCTTTTCCGAGTATTTGTGCTGCTTTTGCC
>JAHWHB010000064.1 GCA_019323575.1 Candidatus Woesearchaeota archaeon | reverse complement strand
TAGAAGTCTTATCAAAACCAGCTTTTCTCTCAAACTTAAAAACTTCCTTAGATAACTGATTAAAATTAGTCTTCATCTAATACCCCATCAACAAAGAATCAACATCCTCAAGATGACGCTTAATCTCATTAACAAACTTAGCAGCCAAAGCACCATCAATAATACGATGATCAAAAGACAGACTCAAAGGCAGCATCTTCCTAACCTCAACCTTGCCGTCAACAACAACAGCAGAATCCTGAATCCTGCCAAGACCAAGAATAGCACACTCAGGATAATTAATCACAGGCGTGGAAAAAACACCGCCAAGACTGCCAATATTCGTAATAGTAAAAGTACCGCCCTGCAAATCCTTCAACTGAATCTCACGAGTCCTCGACAGCTCAGCAACACGCCAGATCTCACGCGCAATCTCAATAATAGAACGCTCATTAGCCTTCTTAACAACAGGAACCATCAAACCAGCAGGAGTATCAACAGCAATACCAATATTATAATACTGCTTCACAACAATATCCTCACCATCCAAGCTCGAATTCACATACGGAAAACTCTTCAAAGCAAGAACACAAGCACGAACAATAAAAGGCAAGAAAGTCAACTTAACGCCCCTTTTCTCACATTCTTCTTTCTCTTTTTCACGATACTCGGCAAGCTTAGTAACATCAGCAAAATCCATATGAGCAACATGAGCAGCAGACTGCAAGCTCTCAACCATATGCTTAGCAATCTCCCTGCGAACACCCTTCAAAGGAATCCTAATCACACGACCAAATTTCTCAAAAGTAATCACAGGACCCTTAGCCTCTTTAGCAACCTTACCAGAAGCACGCGCAACATCATCCTCAGTAACCCTGCCGCCAGGACCACTGCCCTTCAACTTAGAAACATCAACACCCAAATCCTTAGCAAGCTTACGAACAGCAGGCAAAACAGCAACAGAAGGCTCAGCAACTTTCTTAGAAGGAATAGGCTTCGCAGCCATACCGATGGGGCCTCCACCGCCGGCCCCCTCTTGACCCCCGCGGTCATCATCAGGAGCAACCTCCAACTCACCCATAACACCAGCAGGAACACGCTTAGGCGCTTTAGGCTTCGCAGCCTCGCCTTCCTCACCAATCGAACACAAAACATCACCAACATGAATCTTATCACCAGCACTCCCAAAAATCTTCAAAATCGTGCCAGCCTTAGGACTAGGAACCTGCACAACAGCCTTCGCAGTCTCCAACTCAACAATAGCCTCGTGCTCCTCAACCTTATCACCCTCCTTAACAATCCACTTGACAATCTCAGCCTCAACAATCCCCTCGCCAAGATCCGGCAGCTTAAAATCAAACGTCAAAATGACATCACCCTCTCAACAGCCCTGCCAATCCTATCAGGACCAGGCAGGTACTCATCCTCCAACTTGAAATAAGGAAAAGGAGTATCATAACCAGCAACACGAAGCACAGGAGCCTTCAAAAACAACAACAACTCCTCCTGAACACGAGCACAAATCTCAGCACCAAAACCAAGAGTCAAAGGAGCCTCATGCACAACAACAGCCCTTCCAGTCTTCTTAACACTGGCAAAAATAGTATCAAAATCACAAGGCTTCAAAGTACGCACATCAACAACCTCTGCCTTAACACCCTTAGAAGCAAGAACATCAGCAGTCCTCAAACACTCACGAACCATAGCGCCCCAAGCAATCAAAGTAACATCAACACCCTCACGAACAACATTAGCCTTGCCAATCTCAACAACATAAACACTCTCAGGCACTTCATCACGAATAGCACGATAAACACGCTTAGGCTCCATAAAAACAACAGGATCAGGATCCCGAATAGAAGCAATCAACAAACCCTTAGTATCATAAGGATTACTAGGCACAACAACCTTCAAACCAGGAGTATGAACAAAATAAGCCTCAGGACTCTCATTATGATGCTCCAAAGCACGGATGCCGCCGCCATAAGGAAAACGCAAAACCATAGGACAGGTATAACGGCCACGGGACCTGTTACGCAAACGAGCAGCATGAGAAAACATCTGATCAAACGCAGGATAAGTAAAACCATCAAACTGGATCTCAGCAACAGGACGCAAACCCATAGCAGCCATAGCAATACTCACACCAACAATACCGGACTCAGACAAAGGAGTATCAACAACACGCTTATCACCAAACTTCTTAAACAAACCATCAGTCGCACGAAAAACACCGCCATTCAAACCAACATCCTCGCCAAGAACAACAACCCTCTCATCCTTAGCCATCTCGCAATCCAAAGCATCCTTCACAGCCTCAACAATAGTCAGCTTTGCCATTCTTCCCTCTGCTTCTTCAAATTAGGAGTCAACTTCTCATAAACAAAATCAAACATATCAGTAGCTTTAGGCTTGTGCTTCTCAGCCTCCTTAACACCCTGATCAACAGTCCTCTTAGCCTCAGCAAGAACAGCAGCCTCAAACTTCTCATCCCACAACTTCTTCTTCTTCAAATACAACCTAAAACGAACAAGAGGGTCTTTCTTCTGCCACTCCTTCACAACCTTAGCATCCTGATAACGAGTAGGATCATCAGCAGTAGTATGAGGACAAACACGATAAGAAACACACTCAACCAAAGTAGGACCCTTACCCTTCCGAGCCTTATCCAAAGCAAACTTCACAGCAGAATAAACAGCCAAAACATCATTACCATCAACCTGAACACCATCAAAACCAAACGCAACAGCCTTCTGAGCAAGAGTCTCAGCACGAGACTGACAACAACCCCAATCAGGCTTACCACAAACACGAGGAACGCTGATTGCCCAAGCATTATTACGAATAACAAAAACAGCAGGAGCCATAAAAGTGCCAGCGAAGTTCAAACCCTCATTAAAATCACCAGTACTAGTAGAAGCATCACCAACAAAAGTCAGACTGCAAGACTTCTCACCCTTCAACTTAAACGCAATAGCAGCACCAGCACCATGCAAAGTCTGAGTGCCAACAGGAATACAAACAGGAAAAATATTAGACTTCTCAGGCAACAACATACCATCTTCAGAACCGCCCCAATGCATCAACAAATTCTTAACAGGAACCCTCCTCATCAAAAAAGCAACATGCTCCCTATAATCAGGAAAAACCCAATCCTTATCAGAAGTAGCAAAAACACTACCCACGTGAACAGCCTCCTCGCCCAAACTCTGAGCATAAGTGCCAATACGACCTTCTCTTTGCAAAGCCAACGCAGTACTGTCAAACACGCGCTCCAAAACCATCCACTTGTAAAGGTCCCTCAACTCCTGAGAAGAAAGCTTAGGCTCCAACTTCTTATCAACATTCCCCTTCTCATCAAGCACCTGAACATACTTAACGCTAAACTTAGCAATATCCTTCTGCATAATGACCTCTTTTTACAAAAACAATAGAAAATTCATTTATAAGACTTACTGTTCACTCTCAACCAAATCAACAAAACAATGACCAAGACAAGATTTAGTAGTCACGCCAGGCTTCAAAACCAGATCAGGATTCATATAATGAGAAAGCCAAGACTTCGCCCTTGACATAATACTCCCGGGCAGCTCGTGACGCTCATCAGAACCAGAAAGACAACCAGCAAGACGCTCAGCAAGATCAGGAGCCCTAACACCAAAACCATCCAAGCCAGGAGCAGAAGCAAGCTCAGAACGCTCATCACGCAACCTTCTGACTTTATTAACAGAAATGCTTCTTTTATTTCCCTTCAAATCATAAACAGCATCATCAACAATCAAATAATGAGCTCCATCATACTTTCCAAGAGTACGCAAGCGCAAAGCCCTCTCAAGCGCATCCATATCCCATTTCTTCAAACGAACAATACCCTGAAACTCACTCGCACTGCCGCGATTAACCTGAGCATGGCCGGCAATAACCCCTCCATTCAAACGAACATACCAATTACTCACAGAAACATCCAAACCAAAACTATTCAAAGCCCTAACAACACGACCAGTAAACTCGCGATACAAACGAGTAACATCAACCTTGCTATTAGTCTTCAAAAAAACACTATACCCAAGAGTATCACCATCAACATAAATAACAGAACCGCCAGTAGGGCGCCTAGTAACATCAATCTTCCCAAAAACACCACCACGAACATCCCACAAATCCTCATTAAAACTCAAAATAGCACCAGGCCTGGAAAAAGGATAAACACGAACAATACTCTCAAAATCACCACAATTCACAGCATCAAAACAAGCATGATTAATAGCAAGATTCTCATAAGCAGTCCTAGACTTGTCAACAACAACCAACTTCATGCTAACGGCAACACTCCCAAAAAGTAACCAATAACATAACCAGCAATAGCAGCAGCCATACCAACAAGCATCATCTCAAAACCAGACTTCCAAGGATTAACAGCAGTGAACCTAGCCTTCAAAGCACCAGTTATAAACAAAGCAAGAACAGAAAAAACAACAGCAAACCAAATTCCAGCACCAACAGGAACAAAAATAAACGGAAGCAAAGGAACAAAAGAACCAACAATAGCAGCAAGACCAACAACAAGAGCATCCCTGATAGGATGAGCAAACTCCTCAAAATGAACATTCTTCATCAAATAAAACTCCTTGCCAGCCTTAGCACTCGTATAAGCAACAGCAGCCATGCTAAAAGACTCAGCAAAAGTAGCAGCCAAACCAGAAATCAACACAATATACCTGGACTGGGTGGCAGTAGCAACAGCAAGAACAATACCAAGAACATTCACCAAACCATCCTGGCCGCCAAGAATAACATCACGAATAACAGCAGAACCGCCATCATGCCTCTTTTTCATAACAAAAAGATGTAACTTACAGTTTAAAAAGATTGTTACCAAAAATTTAAATAATCTCAAGATAGAACATACTTAAAAAGGTGATGCATATGAAAAAGATGTTGTATCTGTTAATCTTTCTATCAATATTGCCAACAGTATTCGCATACAGCATATCGCAACAATGGGCAACAACAAGATATACAGGAGTGGCAAATGCAGAAGCAAAAGGAGTGGCATATGACAGCTCAAGAAACGTTTTAGCAGCAGGAAGATACAACACCACTGCAACCAACTACGACATGATAGTTTTAAAATACGGCACAACCGGCTCAGAAACATGGAATTGGGCATATTCCTCGCCCGGCTCACTCGGGGATACAGGAGAAGACGTGACTGTTGACAGCTCAAACAACGTCATAGCAGTAGGAATTCCCACATCCAACGGATTTATGGTAAAATTAAATTCAGGAGGAACTCACATTTGCAACGCTACGCCTGCAATTTCTTTGTATGGCGTAGATACTGATTCATCAGATAACATCACAACAGCAGGATACAGAATATCTGGAGCGGATTATCTGCCAACAATAATAAAATATAACACTACCTGCGGTCACTTATGGAACGTGACTTTCCCAATAGTAAACCCAGGAGACCAAGATTTTTTCCATGACGTTGCTGTCGACACAGCAGACAATGTGATAGCCGTAGGATTTACAAACACTGTTGAACTATTAACCGCAAAATACAGCTCAACAGGAACACACATCTGGAACAGAACAGTAGTTCCATTTGGCGTCAATGATTATATCTGGGGATTTGGAGTAGACACAGACACATCAAACAACGTCATAGCAGTAGGAATATACAATTATTCAGCATTCATTCCCTCAGCATATACTGCAATATACATGATAAAATACGACTCAAACGGAAACCACTTATGGAACAAAACAATAAACGCATCAACATATTTAACTTCAACAGTAGATTGGGCAGGAGCATACGACGTATCAGTGGATTCTGCAGACAACATACTTGTAGGTGGATATGCATACGTAGGAGCAAACACTTACCCAAGCAGATGGTTCCTAATATTCAACTCGGCAGGAACCCTCCAATGGAACACAACAATTGGAACAGTAAACACAACAAGCTATGACGTAGAATGGTACAATACAACAACATTCGCATCAACAGGAGTGGAAAAATCATGGATAACAGAAGAATACGGAGAAGGAGCGCCATATATAGGGCCAGTACCAGAATTCAGCCTGACAACACTCTTACTGGCAACAATACTGGCAGGCGGACTGATATTGTTCGTCGTTAGAAGAAAATACAAATAATTATTTTTTTAATTTATTTCTCATCAAATGAATCTCACGCATCATAGTCTTCCTCATCTCAGCATCAGAAGCAGAATGACCTGCAGTAATAAAAAATAATTTAGACTTAGGCAGGGCCTTGTGCAGCCTGTAAGCAACATCAGGAGTGCAGACAAAATCATAACGGCCATGAACAAGAGAACAAGGAATATTCTTAATCTTCTTCGCATTCCTCAAAATATAATTTTTAGGCAGGAAACAATCATTCATCAAATACTTAGCCTCCAAAACAGCAAGAGGAATAAACCCCCTTCCCTTCAAACTCTTCTTAACAAAAGAAGGATTGTAAAACAAACGCAGCATACTAGACTCGTACAACGCCCACTCATAACAAAACTTCCTAGCAGTCTTCTTATTCCTAGAATTCATCATCTTCCAATAATACTTAGCAGGCTTGGAACTATAACTCTTAGGAACATTGCCAACAAAACGCTCCCAAACCTCAGGAAAATGAGTCCTGGGACCGCCAAGCATGAAATACTCATTCTCCTCGCGAGAACCAAGATAAATACCCCTCAACACCATTCCAAGAACAGTCTCAGGATACTTAATAGCATAACACAAAGACAGACAAGAACCCCAAGAACCGCCAAACAACAACGTTTTCTTAATCTTCAAAAACCTCAACAACTTACGAAAATCCTGAACAAGCTTCTGAGTAGTATTAGCCCTCAAAGAAGCAAAAGGCCTGCTCCTGCCAGCACCACGCTGGTCAACAACCAAAATGTTAAACAACTTAGGATTAAAATGACGAAAAGCCTTCTTGTCACAGCCGGCACCAGGACCTCCATGAACAAACAACACAGGAGTGCCTGCAGGATTGCCATATAACGCGTAATACAACTCGTGACCATCACCTACAGCAAAAAAACCATGCTGATACGGCTTACGAACAGGAAACAGCTTCATAACAAAACAAAAAACAAACAGAGTATAAAAGATTTATTTTTTCCTAAACAAAAACTGAATCAAAGCACCAACAAAAGCATAACAAACACCATTAAAGCCAAGAGTCAAAACCCACTTGTAAACAGGAACATAAAAACTATTAGGACCAATCTGAACATCAGGAATAAAAACTTTAACAAAATCAAGAGGGCCAATAAGCAAAGGCCTCAACATTTCAAAAAAAGAACTAATCAAACCAAGAACAGCCAAAAAAGGAAAAACAAACGCGCCAAGAAAAAAACCAATAATCAAACCCTTCTTATATTTCAAAAACCACTTTTTTAACATAAGAAAAAAATAAAAATTAAATGAATAGAGGCGCGAGCACCAAAGTCAACGTGCCTAACAACTTAATCAGCACGTGCAAAGAAGGACCTGCGGTATCCTTAAACGGATCTCCTACAGTATCTCCAGTCACAGAAGCCTGATGCTCAATTGAACCCTTCCTGCCCATAGCTTCCAAGTGCTTCTTAGCATTATCCCAAGCACCGCCGCCAGTGTTCAACACAAGCGCCATCAAAATACCAGAGATAGTGCCAACCATCAAGAAAGCAGCAACTGCCTCAGCCTTCAAAATCAGACCAACTGCAATAGTGACTGCAACTATCAACAAGCCAGGCAAAATCATCTCACGCAAAGCCGCCTTAGTGCAAATGTCAACACACCTTGCATAATCAGGCTTTCGTTTTCCTTCCATGATGCCCTTAATGCTCTTGAACTGGCGTCTAACCTCAAACACGACCTCGTGAGCAGCATCACCAACTGCCTTGATAGCCATACTAGAAAACAAGAACACAAGCATAGCACCAATAAAGGCACCGACAAAAACCTCAATCTTGCCAATGTTAACAATCCTGCCAGCCTCTCCAACATACTTCACAACCTCATCCTGGTATGCAGAGAACAACAAGAAAGCAGCAAGAGCAGCGCTACCAATAGCATAACCCTTAGTCAAAGCCTTAGTGGTGTTGCCGACAGAATCAAGCTTGTCAGTCCTCGCCCTAACCTTCTTAGGCGCGCCGGAAAACTCAACAATACCTCCAGCGTTATCAGTAATAGGACCAAAAGTATCCATTGCAAGCACGTAAGCAGCAGTAGCCAGCATACCCATAGTCGCAATAGCAGTACCATACAAGCCGCCATGCTCAATACCAGTCCTGGCACCAAACATGTAAGACAAAACCAAAGCAGCGCTCAACACAACAACAGGAGCTGCAGTGCACTCCAACGCGACAGCAAAACCACGTATGATGTTTGTCGCATGACCTGTGTCGCAAGCCTTGGCAATAGCCTTAACAGGCCTGTACTCAGACTCAGTATAATACATAGTAATAAGCACAATCAAAATGCTAGTCACAATACCAACCAGTCCAGCATAGAAAAACCAAATGTTGCCAAGCATCCTCATAGTGACAAAATAAAACGCAATCGTAGCAAGCACTGAGGTGACAAAATAACCCTTAGTCAAAGCCCACATAGGATTTGATTTCTCCTTAACACGAACAACCATAACACCAACAATGCTGGCAAGCAAACCAAAACTCCTGACAATCAACGGGAACAAAATACCATTCAAGCCAAACACAGGGAACAAAGCAACACCAATAATCATAGCTCCAATGTTCTCAGCAGCAGTAGACTCGAACAAGTCAGCACCACGACCGGCACAATCCCCAACATTATCACCAACCAAGTCAGCAATAACAGCAGGGTTTCTGGGATCATCCTCAGGAATGTTCTTCTCAATCTTGCCAACCAAGTCAGCACCAACATCAGCAGCCTTAGTATAAATACCGCCGCCAAGCTGGGCGAACAAAGCAACAAAAGAAGCCCCAAAACCATAACCAACAATCATGAAAGGAATCTCCTTAACATCAAACCAGAAGCCCATAATACTGAACAAAGCAGCAATGCCAAGCAGGCTCAAAGCAACAATAAAAATACCGCTGACAGCACCGCCACGCAAAGCAGGCACAAGAGCATCATTCATACTCTTCTGAGCGCCGGCAGCAACACGAACATTAGCGCGCACAGCAGTCCACATACCAATAATACCTGCCACTGCAGAACACGCTGCACCAAAAATAAAACCAAGCGAGGTAATCAAGCCAAGCTGTGCATGCCCAATATAGCGATAGACAACATAAATCGCTACCGCAAACACAATACTAATGATGGTAATGGTAATGTACTGGCGCTTCATAAAAGCATTAGCGCCAATCCTGATAAGGTCAGAAATCTCCTGCATCTTAGGAGTTCCAGTAGGCCTCTTTAGAACGTCACGCATAAGCCAAACAGCAAATGCCAAAGACAAAATACTAACAATCCATACTATCCACATCATATTAAAACACCCCTGTATAGTTTAATAAAAAACGAAGAAAAAGAGTTGGTTTAAAAAGATTACTATACTAGCGCATCATAAGGTATCTGACAATCAAGACAATCACGATAATAGCAATAACAGCTATAACACCCAACCTGACAAGAGACTTATTATCCTCCTTGACCTTCTTTGCTTTAGCCATTAAAATCACCTCTCTTACAAAATATCTATTCTAAACCAATATATAAGTGTTACTGTTATGGCATGGGCACTCTGCCAGCCAATTTAGGTTTGTACAAGCGCATCAACAAGCTATTACCAACAACACTAACACTACTCAAACTCATAGCAAGACCGGCAAGAACAGGACTCAGCAACCAGCCAGTAACAGGGTAAAGAACACCAGCAGCAACAGGAATCAAGACAATATTATAAGCAAAAGCCCAGAACAAATTCTGCCTAACCTTAAACATAGCATACCGGCTCAAAGAAATTGCAGTAACCACGTCCCTCAAATCATCCTTAATCAAAACAACATCACCAGCCTCAATAGCAATATCAGTACCAGAACCAATCGCAATACCAACATCAGCCTGAGTCAAAGCAGGAGCATCATTAATACCATCGCCAACCATGGCGACCTTGAAATTCCTGGACTGCAACTCCTTAATCTTCTCAGCCTTCTGAGCAGGCAAAACATTAGCAAAAACATCATCAACACCAAGCTGAGAAGCAATAGCCCTGCCAGTCCTCTCATTATCACCAGTCATGAGCATCACGCGCTTGCCCAAACGATGAAGCTCCTCAACAGCCTCCTTAGCAAAAGGCTTCAACTGGTCAGCAACAGCAATCAAACCAATAACCTGCCTAGAAGAAGACAAAAACACAACAGTCTTGCCCTGCTCCTCAAGAACAGAAACACTAGACTCAACATTCTTCAAACTAATATTCTTATCAGCCATCAAAGAACGATTGCCCAAGTACAACAATTTGCCGCCGTATTTAGCAGCAACACCCATGCCAGTAAAAGACTCAAAACCAGAAGGCTCAGGAACAGCAATCTTTCTGGAGCGTGCAGCACTAACAACAGCCTCGGCAAGAGGGTGCTCGCTTCTCCTTTCCAGAATAGCAGCCAACTGCAAAATACCTTCCCTCTTATGCTTGCCAACAGGAACAATATCAGTCACAACAGGCCTGCCAACAGTCAAAGTACCAGTCTTATCAAAAACAACAACATCCAAATCACGAGAACGCTGCAAAGCCTCAGCATTCTTAAACAAAATACCATACTCAGCAGCCTTGCCAGAAGCAACCATAACAGCAGTCGGAGTGGCAAGACCAAGAGCGCAAGGACAGGCAATAATCAAAACAGCAATAAAAGTCTTAAAACCAAAACCAGGCAAACCAAAATAATACCAAACACCAAAAGAAACCAACGCGACCAAAATAACAGCAGGAACAAAATAATACGAGATTCTATCAGCAAGCTTTTGAACCGGGGCCTTAGAACCCTGCGCCTCCTCAACCATCCTCACAATCTGAGCAAGAACAGTATCCCTGCCGACCTTCCTAGCCTTAAACTTAAAACTACCAGTCTTATTAATAGTGCCAGCAATAACCTTGCTGTTAACAGACTTCTCAACAGGAATACTCTCCCCAGTAATCATACTCTCATCAACACTAGAACTACCCTGCAAAACAACACCATCAACAGGAATCCTCTCACCAGGCTTAACAACCACAACATCACCAACAACGACCTCATCAACAGGAACCTCAACCTCCTGCTTATTGCGAATAACAAGAGCAGTCCTCGGCTGCAAGCCCAAAAGCTTCTTAATAGCAAGAGAAGCCCTGCCCTTGGCAACAGCCTCCAAATACTTACCCAAAATAATAAACACAACAATAAGACCAGCACTCTCAAAATACAACATATGAACAGTATAACCAGGATCCTCAAGCAAAATCATAACACCAACAAAAAAACTATACAAGAAAGCAGAACCAGTACCAACAGCCACCAAACTATTCATATCAGGCCTAAACCTCAACAGAGCAAGAACGCCTCTAGAATAAAACCTAAAACCAGCCAGAATAATCAAAGAACAAAGCACAAACTGCAAAACAAGATTAGTAACATCATCCAAAACAGGAACAGGCAAACCAATCATTGCCCCCATAGTAACATACAACAAAGGAATACCAAAAACCAAAGCAACAAACAAACGCCTCAACCAATAAGAAACCTCGGCATTCTTTTCCTTCTTCTTCTCAACACCAACCTTATAACCAAGCTTCTCAATCTCCATCTTAATCATCGACTCAGAAACCAAAGAAGGATTAAAATCAACATACGCCTTAGAACTCGCAAAATTAACAGAAACATTCACTATACCAGGCAACTTCTTCAAACCAGACTCAATAGAACCCACACAACTAGCACAATTCATACCAGAAACAGGAACAGTCAATTTTTCAGTACGATGCTCAAACTTATTCAAGCAGTCCCTACTGCAAAAATAAAACTTTTCACCATCCTTTTCAACTGAAAACTTCGCGGTAATAGGATTAATATCCTTCCCGCACGAAGGGTCCTTCATTTTCTTAGAGATAATCATCGTGTTATATAAAGCTTATCCGATTACGCTAGCTTTGTAAGTCTTAAAAACATCAAGACTAAGAATCTCCTTCTCTGAAGTCAAGGAAGAATCAAAGCTCACATCAAACAAGTCAGGAAAACGAAATTCAACACCAACAACACCATCAATGCTCCTGAGCGCGTCGGTAATAAGCAAAGCATGACCCGGGCAAGGAATATCAACCTTCAAAGTCAAAGAGTTTCCGGTCTCAACAGCCGCGCCAGTAGCAAAATTAGCAGTCAAAGGAAAAACAAACAAAACAAGAACCAAATTAATAACAACAGTTGAACCGTAAAGCACAGAAAGATACTTCTTCTCAGCTTTAATTCCTGCCACAGACAAAGAAGAATTCCTCTTAAGATAAAACATAGCAGACAAAGTAGCAAAAAATAACGAAATGCCAATTAAAATGTAAAAAAAGTACTTATTAAGCATAAACGGCTTCAAAAAAGCCATACCAGCAGTAGCGCCCAAAACACTAAACAAAATAAAAGCAATACAGCCCGCATGAGGCACAAGCCCGTACAGCAGCCCGCTGGAAAGGCTCTTATCCTTGCAACATTTTTTTTCAGTCATGCACAAAACAACAGGTGAAACAGCATATTAAACCATGTATGAAACCAGTTTCAATCTTTTTCATCGCGGTCTCCGACTTGATTTTTCTCCCCACGCAAGCTAAGGGGAGAAAAAATCAACCTTGGTCAAGACAAAACAAAGTTTTGTCTGGACTCCAGCCGAACCATGTTCGGCTTGAGCTAGCCAAGACGCGATAAAAAAATGTTTAATGTTTCAGAATAACAACATTAGTCATGCCGCGACGCTTCCTCTCAATAACGCCCTGGCCTTCCAACTTATCAAGAATACGAGTAACCTTAACCTTGGAAAACTGAGTCTTATCAACCAAATCAGACTGAAAAATAGTCCCCTGCGCCTCAACAACCTTCTCAACAACAACCCTCTCATCCCTGCCAAGACCTGACAACACCTTCTTAACGTCTTTTTTAACCTCAGGCTCCCTGCCAGAAAAAACCAAAAACAAACCAAGAAGCACAACAAAAACCATAATGCCAATGCTCACATTAGTCTGAAAATCAATAGTGCCCCACATCGGACAATCAGGACCATGCTCGCACGCAGCATTAACAATCCTAGTCAACGCCCTATTAAAAGTAAAAATAATGAAACCAATCAAAACAGCAATCCCAATAACAATAAAACCCACAACACGATTTCTCATATCATAAATCTGTTCTATTGGCTTTTTAAACCTTATGAATCTCGCAAAATTTAATAATACCAGAAAAATATGATGAAATAAATGATAAAAGAGGTAATAATATTCATCGTAGCCTGCATAGTGCTAGTCAAAAGCGCAGAATACGCAGTAAAATCAACAGCACACATAGCAAGATACCTAAAACTAACAGAATTCGTAACAAGCTTTCTTCTGGTAGCTTTCGTATCAGCAATGCCAGAAGCATTCATAGGAATAATATCAGCACTAAAAGGAGACCCCTCAATAGGAGTTGGAACACTATTGGGAGGAAACATAGCAGACCTCACCCTTGTACTAGGACTAGTCGCACTAGCAGGACACCCAATAAAAATCCACAGCTCAATAATCAAAAAAGACCTCTACTTTGTCATACTAGTGCTGCTGCCAATACTACTGGGACTCAATGGAGTACTATCAAGACTAGACGGAGTAATCCTGCTCTTCACAGGACTTATATTCCTGGCAGTACTACTGAAAGAAAGAGCATACTTCCACAAACCCTTCCAAATAAAAGACCACTGGCTAAGACACTTCTTCATATTCGGAGCAAGCGTAGCAATAATGCTATTAAGCGCCCACTTCGTCGTAGACAACGCACACGCACTCGCAATACAAATAGGAATACCCTCCCTATTGATAGGATTAATATTAGTCGCGCTAGGAACAACACTCCCAGAATTCACATTCTCACTGCAAAGCGTAAAAAACGGACACGGAGAACTAGCAATAGGAGACCTGCTCGGAGTAGTGGTAGTAGACGCGTGCATAATGATGGGAATAATCGCACTAATACAACCAATAGCAATAAACACCTTCATACTATCCATAGTAGGAATATTCACCCTCTTCGCAATACTATTCGCGCTACTATTCATGCGCTCAGACGGAATACTCTCAAAAAACGAAGCACTAGCAATGGTATTATTCTACATAGCATTCGTGGTAGTGCAGTTCATGATAAGATAAGCACTAAATTTTAAATAGTGAACGAATGCACTACAATCACACGGCGCGGTAGCAAAGCCTGGCCAAATGCGCCGGACTTAAGATCCGGTCCCTTAGTGGGTTCGCAGGTTCGAATCCTGCC